>NZ_KB897980.1:0-246902 GCF_000377325.1 Thioalkalivibrio sp. ALgr3
CCCGAACGCACAATCGGCCGGAGGGCCGGCCTCCTACCGGCGGCAGGGTTCGCCCCGCCGTAGGAGGCCAGCCCCTGGCCGATCCGGCGCAAGAGATTGCCCGAACGCACAATCGGCCGGAGGGCCGGCCTCCTACCGGGGGCAGGGTTCGACCCGTCGTAGGAGGCCAGCCCCTGGCCGATCCGATGCAGGAGACCGCCCGGACGCACAATCGGCCGGAGGGCCGGCCTCCTACCGGGGGCAGGGTTCGACCCGTCGTAGGAGGCCAGCCCCTGGCCGATCCGGCGCAGGAGATTGCCCGAACGCACAATCGGCCGGAGGGCCGGCCTCCCACCGCCGTAGGAGGCCAGCCCTCTGGCCGATCCGGCACCGACCGATCCGGCACCGACCAACCAGGCGCCGCATGAGCCCCCGCAGCCCCATCACCCTCCCCTGGCTGGACCCGGATCACCCGGAGGCGCCGTTCCCGCCGGCGGAGACCGCGCTGGACGAGCCCAACGGCCTGCTCGCCGCCGGCGGCGATCTCTCGGTGCCGCGCCTGGTCAACGCCTACCGCAGCGGGATCTTCCCCTGGTTCGAGGCCGGCCAGCCGATCCTGTGGTGGAGCCCCGACCCGCGGGCGGTGCTGGAACCACGCGCCTTCCGCATCCGCCGCTCGCTGCGCAAGACCCTGCGCAACGCCGGCTACACCGTCACCTTCGACCGCGCCTTCGAGCGCGTGATCGCCGGCTGTGCCGGCCCGCGCGCCCGCTCCGCCGGCACCTGGATCACCCAGAGCATGCAGGAGGCCTATACCGCGCTGCATCGCGTGGGCCATGCGCATTCGGTGGAGGTGTGGGACGGCCCGCGGCTGATCGGCGGGCTCTACGGGGTGGCCGCGGGCCGGCTGTTCTGCGGCGAGTCCATGTTCAGCCTCGAGCGCGACGCCTCGAAGATTGCCCTCGCCTGGCTGTGCCGCCACATGGTGGCCCGGGACTGGCCGCTGATCGACACCCAGATGGCCACCGAACACCTGGTGAACCTGGGCGCGATCGAACTCCCGCGCGACACGTTCCTGCGCCGGATCCGCCCCCTGGTCGCCGACCGGACCGTGCCGCCGCCGGGCCCCTGGACGCTCGACCCGGACCTGCATCCGCTGGACCCGGAGTGGTAGACCCCGGGCAGACCGTCACTGGCGACAAAACGGCCCCACCTGCCAGAACCGTCGGCAGCGGAACTCGGACTCGCAGCTCTCCAGCTGGCTCGCATAGCGACTGGCGCGGTCACGCACCTGACGCGCGGCGCGCTGCACCCCGGGCTTGCCGCGATAGCTGCCGCGGTTATAGCCGCCCTGCCCCTCGTGGTAGGCGAGATACAGGTGCTCCGGGTTATGCAGGGAAACCCCGGTCATGCGCCGGGTGCGCTCGTTGTACCAGCCGATGAAGTCGGTCGCGTGCTTCATGTGCGTGCGCCGGGCGAAGCGGCTGCCGGCGTCCTCGCGGTATTCGCCCCAGACGGGGTCCTGGGCCTGGGCATAGCCATAGGCCGAGGACGGCCGGCGCCACGGGATGATCCCCAGCAGGCGCTCGCGCGGCGGGCGCACGTGGCTGCGGAACGAGGACTCCTGCTGGATGATCGCCATCTGCGTGGCAATGGGAGTGCCCCATTGCTCCTGGGAGTCCAGGGCGTAGTCGTACCAGCGCGGTTCCTCGCGGAAGATCTCGCAGATGTTGCTCTGATCCTGCGGCGGCGAGGGCGAGAGCATCGCGCAGCCGCTGGCCGTCAGCACCAGGGCCAGCAGGACCAGGGCCCGCATTGCCAGTCGTGAGTTCACCCCGATCTCCGTATTCTTCCCTTGCGATCCGCGCAGTATAGGACAGCACGCACCGGCCGGGCAGTTGCGGGAGACGCCGGGGGCGTGTTCCATTCTCCCGACCCATCCCATTCGGCCGAACAAAGGATCCGCACATGAGCGACAACCCGACCGCAGGCTTCCGCTTCAACCACACCATGCTGCGCGTGAAGGACCCGGACGCGTCGCTGGATTTCTACCGGCGCGTGTTCGGCATGGAGCTGGTGAAGACCCTGGACTTCCCGGAGTTCGAGTTCACGCTGTATTTCCTCGCCCGCCAGGACGAAGGTGAGCCGGCGCCGCCGCAGGACGAGGGCGAACGCACCCGCTGGATGTTCAGCCAGCGCGGCATCCTCGAGCTGACCTACAACTACGGCACCGAGAAGGATCCGGACTTCCACTACCACGACGGCAATGCCGAACCGCAGGGCTTCGGCCACATCTGCTTCTCGGTGCCCGACCTGGACGCCGCGGTGCGCTGGTTCGACCAGAACGATGTGGAGTTCGTGAAGCGCCCCGACGAGGGCGGGCTGAAGGATATCGCCTTCGTGAAGGACCTCGACGGCTACTGGATCGAGATCCTGGAGCCCGCGCGCCTCACCGGCCTGGGGCGCTGATCCCCCGCCACCCCGAAGCCCCCTGACAGCCCTCGCCGTCCCCCGGATTCCGGGGAGCGGCTTGCTTCGCCCGTGATACTGTACAAATATACAGTATATGGACGAACGCGCACCCGAAGCCGACACCGCCCCGGCCTTTGCCGAGCTGACGGCGCTGAGCAACTTCTCGTTCCTGCGCGGGGCCTCGCACCCCGAGGAGCTGGTGGAGCGCGCGGCGGCGCTGGGCTATCGCGCGCTGGCGCTGACCGACATCGCCTCGCTGGCGGGCCTGGTGCGCGCGCACGAGGCGGCGCAGCGCACCGGCGTGCACCTGATCGCGGGCGCCCGCCTGCAGCTGGCCGACGGCCCCGAACTGACCGTGCTGGTGCGCGACCGCACGGGCTATGCCGCCCTGTGCCGCCTGATCACCACCGCGCGCGGGGCCGCGGACAAGGGCGAGCACCACCTGACCCGGGCGGATCTGGAGGCAGTCCCGGAAGCGGAGCGCGCCGGCTGGCACGTGCTGCTGCATCTGTGGCCGGAATCCGACACGGCCGATCCCGACGACGCAGCGGCCTGGCTGCGGGCATGGGCCGCGCCCGGGCAGGGACATCTGGCGGTGGCGCTGCTGCGGACGCCCGGGGATCCGGCGCAGATCGCCCGGGCACGGCATCTCGCGCAGGAACACGACCTGCCGGTGACGGCCTGCGGCGACGTACACATGCATGCCCGCGGGCGGCGCGCGCTGCAGGACGTGCTGACCGCGCTGCGCCACCGCTGTACCGTGGCGCAGGCGGCCGACCGGCTGTTTCCCAACGGCGAACGCGGCCTGCGCCCGCGCGCGGACCTGGCCACGCTGTATCCGGCCGCCTGGCTGCACCACGCGGTCGCCATCGCCGACGACTGCCGCTTCTCCCTGGACGAACTCGAATACCACTACCCCACCGACCCGCTGCCGCCCGGGCGCACCGCCACCGAGTACCTGCGCGAGGAGAGCCTGCGCGGGGCCCGCAAGCGCTGGCCCGACGGTATCCCGGAGGCGGTGCAGGCGCAGATCGAGCGCGAGCTGGGCATCATCGCCGAGCTGGGCTACGAACCCTACTTCCTCACCGTGTACGACATCGTGCGCTTCGCCCGCAGCCGCGGGATCCTGTGCCAGGGCCGGGGTTCGGCGGCCAACTCGGCGGTGTGCTACGCGCTGGGCATCACCGCGGTGGATCCGTCGCGCTCCAGCATGCTGTTCGAGCGCTTCATCTCCGCCGAGCGCGGCGAGCCACCGGATATCGACGTCGACTTCGAGCACGAGCGCCGCGAGGAGGTGATCCAGTACATCTACCGGCGCTACGGCCGCAACCGCGCGGCACTGGCCTGTACCGTGATCCGCTATCGCCGCCGCAGCGCCCTGCGCGACGTGGGCCGGGCGCTGGGGCTCTCGCGCGCGCGACTGGACGCGCTGACGGCCAACCTCGCCTGGTGGGACGAGGGCATCCCGGCCGAACGCCTGCGCGAGGTCGGCCTGGAACCCGACGGCGCCCTGGCCCGTCAGTGGCAGGCCCTGACCGCCGAGCTGGTCGGGTTCCCGCGTCACCTGTCGCAGCACACCGGGGGCTTCGTGATCGCCGCCGGGCGGCTCGACGAGCTGGTGCCAATCGAGAACGCGGCGATGCCCGAACGCAGCGTGATCCAGTGGGACAAGGACGACCTCGACGCCGCCGGCCTGCTGAAGATCGACGTGCTGTCGCTGGGGATGCTCTCCTGCGTGCGCCGCGCGCTGGAGCTGATGCACCGGCACCGCGGCCGCGACTGGGGCCTGGCCGACATCCCGGCCGAGGACCCGGCGGTCTACGCGATGCTGCAGAAGGCCGACAGCCTGGGGGTGTTCCAGATCGAGTCGCGCGCACAGATGAGCATGCTGCCGCGGCTGAAGCCGAAGAACTTCTACGACCTGGTGATCGAGATCGCCATCGTGCGTCCCGGCCCGATCCAGGGCGAGATGGTGCATCCCTATCTCAAGCGCCGGGCACACCCCGAGCGGGTGCGCTTCCCCAACGCGGAGATCGAACGGGTGCTGGGGCGCACCCTGGGCGTGCCCATCTTTCAGGAACAGGTGATCGAGCTGGCGATGGTGGCGGCCGGGTTCTCCGCCGGCGAGGCCGACGGGCTGCGCCGCTCCATCGGCGCCTGGCGCCGCCGCGGGGATCTCGGGCGCTGGCGCGAGCGGCTGCTGGAGGGGATGCGCGAGCGCGGCTATTCCGCCGAGTTCGCCGAGCGGCTGTATCGCCAGATCCTCGGCTTCGGCGAATACGGCTTCCCCGAATCGCACTCCGCCAGCTTCGCGCTGATCACCTGGGTCTCGGCCTGGCTGAAGTGCTTCGAGCCGGCGATCTTCGCCTGCGCCCTGCTCAACAGCCAGCCGATGGGCTTCTACGGCCCGGCGCAGATCGTGGCCGATGCCCGTCGTCACGGCGTGGAGGTGCGCCCGGTGGACGTGAACCACAGCCAGCCGGAATGCAGCCTGGAGGCCGCCGGCGACTCACCGGATACGCCGGACGCGCCGGACGTGCCGGATGCCCCGCTGGCCCTGCGCCTGGGCTTCAACCGTGTCCAGGGCCTGCGCCGGGAGGTCGCCGGACGCATCCACGCGGCCCGCGCCGAGGGCCCGTTCAGCGACGTGCCCGAGCTGGTCGCACGCGCCCGGCTGAGCCGGGCCGAGGCCGGCCGGCTGGCGCGCGCCGGGGCCCTGGAGGCGCTGGCCGGCAACCGCCACCAGGCGCGCTGGGCCGCCGATGCGGTGGAGGCCCCGCTGCCGCTGTTCGAGGGCCTGCCGCAACACGCCGAGCCCGCCGACGCCCCGCACGAGCCACGCGAGCCACGCGAGCCACGCGAGCCGGGGCAGGCCGGGGACGACGCCCGCACGCCCCTGCTGCCGGTGCCCGACGCGGTGGACGACCTGGTCCAGGACTACGCCACCACCGGCCTCACGCTGGGGCCGCACCCGCTGGCCCTGCTGCGCCCGCAGCTCGAACGCCGGCGCCTGCCGGACTCCGCGACGCTTTCCGCGCGCCGGCGCCCCGGCCCGGCGCGCTACGCGGGTCTGGTGATCACCCGCCAGCGCCCGGGCTCGGCCAACGGCACGGTATTCCTGACCCTGGAGGACGAACACGGCACGCTGAACGTGATCGTCTGGCCCGACCGCGTGGAACGCTTCCGCGCCGAGGTCCTGCACGGCCAGCTGCTGGAGATCGACGGCGAATGGCAGTGGGCCGACGGCGTCGGCCACCTGGTCGCCCGACGCCTGACCGACCGCAGCACCTGGCTCGGCGACCTGGTCACCCGCTCCCGCGACTTCGGCTAAGGACCAGCTCCTAGGAAGCGGCGGTATCCACGGAGAAGCTCTCGCCACAGCCGCATTCGGCGGTGACGTTCGGGTTGTGGAAGACGATTTGCCGGGTCAGCCCCTCCGCCTGGAAATCGATCTCCGTTCCGCGGATGAATTCGAAGCTCTTCGGATCGACATGGACGTCGAGGCGTTCATCCACGCGGAACACCAGATCATCGGGTCGCGGCTCGCGGACCAGGTCCACCGAATACATCCACCCGGAGCACCCGGTGCGTTTCACTTCAACGCGAAATCCGACGGCCTCGGGGTCACTCTCCATCTGCGCGAGGATGTGCCGGACTGCATCGTCGGTCGCGCGAATCCGGTCGCTCTCCGGAATGCGGGCGGTCTCGGCAGTCGCGTCGGCGATGTTCGAATTCATGGCTACACCTCTCTGGCGTGAAACGGGTCAATCCCAGCGGTCGTCACGGACCTCGACGCGCCCGTCGCGGACGCGCACCGGGAAACAGGTAAGTGGCTCCACCGCCGGGGCGGTGAGTGCACTGCCGTCGCGCAGACAGAACTCGGCACCGTGGTGCGGACAAACCAGTCGGTCATCACGCAACTCACCCTCGGCGATCGGATATTCCTCGTGCGAACACAGGTCCTCGATGGCGTAGAAGGTCCCCTCCAGGTTGAAGACCGCGATCGGGACGTCGTCGACCTCCACCACCCGGCGCTCGCCCGGGGGGATGTCGTCCACGGCGGCTACATCGGCCCAGTCTTCCATCAGAACATCCCCGTTTCGAGACGCGCGGCCTCGCTCATCCGCGAGGCATCCCACGGTGGATCGAACACCATCTCGACCCCCGCCTGCTCGACGGTGGGAACCTCCATGATCCGCTGCCATACATCGTTGGCCAGCGTGTCCCCCATCCCGCAGCCGGGTGCGGTCAGCGTCATCTCGACCCACACGGAGCGCGAGCCGTCTTCCTCTTTCTCCACCGTGCAGGAGTAGATCAGCCCCAGTTCCACGATGTTGATGGGGATCTCCGGGTCGTAGCAGGTCCTCATCTGCTCCCACACCAGCTGCTCGACATCTTCGTCCGAGGCATTTTCGGGCAGTTGCGGCGGCGGTGGCGGCGTTTTGCCCAGTGCATCCGCGTCTTCACCACTGATGCGGAACATCCGCCCCTGCGCGGTGACGGTGAAGGAGCCGCCGAGCGCCTGCATCAGGGCCACCTGGCTGCCTTCTCCGATCATCACCTTCTGGCCCGATGGCACCGCAACCGCCAGCGTGTCCCGCTCCAGTTTCACGATTTCCTGAGACGCCATCGTCATTCCTCCGAATGTTCGGGTGTCATCACGCTTGTGCAAGAGTGGCGGGCACGGCCTCCGGGAGACGCTGCGCGAGCCGGTTCTCCACCACCGCCCGGACCGGATCCAGTTTCATCGGCTCCAGCACTTCTTCGGCAAAGGCGTAGACCAGCATGCCCCGGGCGATCTCCGGCCCGATGCCACGACTGGCGAGGTAATACAGCGCATCGGCATCCAGCTGGCCGACGGTGGCGCCGTGCGCCGCCTTCACGTCGTCCGCGTAGATCTCCAGCTCCGGCTTGGCGTCGATCTCCGCCTTGGGCGACAGCAGGAGATTGGCGCTGTGCTGCTCCGCGGCGGTCTTCTGGGCCCCTTCACGGATCAGGACACGCCCCTTGAATACCCCGCGGCCCCGGCCCTGCGCGATACCCCGGTACTGCTCGCGGCTGGTGGTATGCGGGACCGAGTGGTGGACCCGCGTGTGGGTATCCACATGCTGCCGGTCACCGACCAGGAACAGGCCGTTGAGATGGGTCTCGGCGCCGGGCTCCACCAGGTCCACGTTCAGGTCGTGCCGCACCAGGCGCCCGCCCAGATTCACGTTGTGCGAGGTCACCACACTGTCGCGCCGCTGGCGGACGAAGACATTGCCGACGTGATAGGCGGTATCCGCATGCTCCTGCACCAGATAGTGGTGCAGGTGAGCCCCGGCATGGGCCTCGATCTCGGTAACCGTGTTGGTGAAACTGCGCGCCCCTTCCCCGTCCACGTAGTGCTCGATGATGGTGGCCTCACAACCGGACTCGCCCACAACGAGAACCCGGGGGTGGCACCAGACATTCTCACTGGACGGGGTTCCGTAGAACACCAGGTGGATCGGGCGCTCCAGCACCACACCGGGCTCCAGGTGGATCACGGCCCCGTCGGTCAGGAACGCGGTATTCAGCGTCGCAAACGACGAGTACTGGTCGTGGGCAAGCCCGTCCAGACACTGTTCCGGGATGGTCGCCCCCTCCCGGATCGCCGTATTCAGGCCGTCGATGCGGACCCCTCGAGCCAGTCCGTCGAGTCGCGACAGGTCGTCGCGCAGGAACCCGTTCTCGAACACCAGGCGCCAGGGCTCGAGCTCGCCGAAGACATGCTCCTCGAGTGTCGCGGCGTCAAGCAGCCCGCATTCGCTGGCAACCGAGAACGGCTTGTTGGCGATCGGGCGAACGTTGGTGTATTTCCATTCCTCGGCACGCGGGTCGGGGAAGCCGGACTCCGCGAACCGCTCGGCCGCCGCCCGCCGTTGCTGCGCGAGCCACGGCGGCAGATCCGCACTCAACGTTCCCTGCAGCTGCTCGAGCTGCCCGATGTAATGGGTATCCAGTGCGTTCGCGCTCATGCGGCCTCCTTGATGATCCCCTGGTAGCCTTCGCGCTCGAGCTCCTGGGCCAGCGTCTTGTCACCGGACTTGATGATCCGGCCGCCGGACAGCACATGGACGTAGTCCGGCTCGATGTGGCTCAGCAGGCGCTGGTAATGGGTCACCAGCACGATCGCCCGGTCCGCCGAACGCAGGTGGTTCACCCCTTCCGCCACGATCTTCAGGGCGTCGATGTCCAGCCCGGAGTCGGTCTCGTCCAGCAGGGCCAGGTGCGGCTCCAGCACCAGCATCTGGAGGATCTCGTTGCGTTTCTTCTCGCCCCCGGAGAATCCGGAATTGATCGCGCGATGCAGGAAGCTCTCGTCCATCTGCATCATCTGCATCTTTTCCCGCACCAGGGTCAGGAACTGGAAGGTGTCCGCCTCGGGTTCGCCGCGGTGCTTGCGCTGGGCGTTGTAGGCTTCCTTGAGCAGATAGATGTTCTTGACGCCGGGGATCTCCACCGGGTACTGAAAGCCCAGCAGCATCCCTTCGCGGGCGCGGATCTCGGGTTCCATCGCCAGCAGGTCCTGATCCTGATAGGTGACCGACCCCGACGTGGCTTCATAACCGTCGCGGCCGCCCAGCACCTGGCACAGGGTGCTCTTGCCGGAGCCGTTGGGTCCCATGATGGCGTGGACCTCGCCCGGTTTTACCTCGAGGTCGATCCCCCTGAGGATCTCCTTGTCGTCAATCGATGCATGCAGGTCGTTGATCTTCAGCATGTGCGTTGTCCTCCGGGTACCTGGAAATTCAATGTCGGTTGTGGCGCGCCCTAGGCATTCGTCCGGGCATGCTCGAGGGCCAGCTCCTTGACCCGGAGCATGAGCGCCTCCATGCCGGCGCGCCGGGTCGGGCTGAGGGCTTCGTCCATGCCGACCTCGCCCAGCAGTTCATACGGGTCGGTGTTCAGGACTTCCTCCGGCGTCTTGTCCCGGAACGGCAGCAGCATCAGGGCCATCAGGCCCCGCACCATGGACGTCTCCGCGTCCGCCTCCAGCACCAGCCGCGGGGGCTCCTGGTCGTCCAGATGGGCGATCAGCCACGCCTGCGTGTTGCAGTCCTTGACGCGGTTCTCCTCCGTGAGCGCCTCCTCCGCCAGGGTCGGCATCTGGCGTCCCAGATCCTCGATCATGCGGAAGCGGTCATCCCAGTCCGGCATCATCTCGAATGCGCTTAACAGTTCTTGCTTGTTCATATCGGACCCCTCTTGTCGGACGCTTGTGTCGGACCCTTGTGCAAACCAGCTGCCGGGACAGCGGCTAGCCGACCGCCCCTTCCAGCGAAACGCTCAGCAGGGCCTCGGCCTCGGTGGCGAATTCCATGGGCAGCTCGCCGAAGACCTCCTTGCAGAAACCGTTCACGATCATGTTGACGGCATCCTCCTCGGACAGACCGCGCTGCTTGAGGTAGAAGATCTGATCGTCGCTGACCGTGGAGGTCGTCGCCTCGTGTTCGATGTTCGAGCTCGGGTTTTTCGCCTCGATGTACGGATAGGTGTGCGCGCCGCAGGTCTCCCCGAGCAGCAAGGAGTCGCACTGGGTGTAGTTGCGGGCGTTCTCGGCCCCGGGGGTCATGCGGACCAGGCCGCGGTAGGCGTTGTTGGCGCGGCCGGCGGAAATGCCCTTGGAAATGATCGTGCTGCGGGTATTGCGCCCCACGTGGATCATCTTCGTGCCGCTGTCGATCTGCTGGAAATTGTTGCCCACGGCCACCGAGTAGAACTCGCCGACCGAGTTGTCGCCCTTGAGCACGCAGCTCGGATACTTCCAGGTGATGGCGGACCCCGCCTCGACCTGGGTCCAGGCGATCTTGCTGTTGTCACCGCGGCACTCGCCGCGCTTGGTGACGAAGTTGTAGATGCCGCCCTTGCCTTCTTCGTCGCCCGGGAACCAGTTCTGCACGGTGGAGTACTTGATCTCCGCATCCGCCTCGGCGACCAGCTCGACCACTGCGGCGTGCAGCTGGTTCTCGTCACGCTGGGGCGCCGTGCAGCCCTCGAGGTAGCTCACGTGCGAACCCTCCTCGGCGATGATGAGGGTGCGCTCGAACTGGCCCGTGTCCATCGCATTGATGCGGAAGTAGGTCGACAGCTCCATCGGGCAGCGCACGCCCTTCGGCACGTACACGAACGAGCCGTCGGAGAACACCGCCGAGTTCAGGGCGGCGAAATAGTTGTCATTGCGGGGCACGACGGATCCGAGGTAGCGCTCGACCAGCTCCGGGTATTCCTGCAGCGCCTCGGAGAAGGAACAGAAGATCACGCCGGCATCCGCCAGTTTTTCCTTGAACGTGGTGGTCACCGACACGCTGTCGAACACCGCATCCACCGCGACGCCGGCCAGGCGCGCCCGTTCGTCCAGCGGGATGCCGAGCTTCTCGTAGGTTTCCAGCAGCTTGGGGTCGACCTCGTCCAGGCTCTGCGGTGCATCGTCCTTCGACTTCGGCGCCGCGAAATAGGAAATCGCCTGGAAATCGATCTTCGGATAATGCACATGCGCCCAGGTCGGTTCGCGCATCTGGAGCCAGTCGCGGTAGGCCGCAAGCCGCCATTCGAGCATGAACTCGGGTTCCTGCTTCTTGCGCGAGATCGCCCGAATGACGTCTTCGTTCAATCCCGGGGGCAGGATGTCCTGCTCGATATCGGTGGAGAAGCCCCACTTGTACTCGCCCTTGACGAGTTGCTCGATGTCCTTCGGCTGGGTCGACATAAGCCTTGCCTCGGTTGTGCGGTTGAACTCACGCGAGGGCAGAGCAGGATCCGGTTGCAGCCCGCGCTCCCGAGACGCCGACCGAGATTGGCGTTACATCCCGTCGTCGCCTGAATCAGGGGGTCGCCTCCGCCCTCTGTCTTCGGTTCCGACGATAAGAGAATTCCTGAGTAATTCAATAAGGATTATACCGAGCATTGATACAAGCCCCGGGGGAAGGTATGTGCTTGTGGGGCGGAGGAAGAAGTACCTGGGGGCAGAGAGGCTGCGTCACCGACCTGACGGCGCACCGCGGCATGCGGGTCGGACGCATGCCGGGCGAGCGCCGATGATCCGACCGGGCAGGTCACCCGCTCCCGCGACTTCGGCTAGCGCGGGGGTTCTTCCAGGGCGGCGAACACCGCGTCGACGAACTCTTGGAGGTCCGGCAGGTGATGCTCCAGGATCTCCCGAACCCGGGCGGGATCCACGTTCTGGTAACCATGGACCAGAATATTGCGAAACCCCGCCATCGCCGCCAGAGTTTCGGCCAGTTTGGCGGAGACCATCCCTTCGCCCTGTAACCGCAGAAACAGATCGCGGTTGCTTTCGGGCTCTCCGAGCCTGCGCGCCGAAACCCAGTGGGACGCCACATCCAGGGCCGCCTGGATCGCCAGCTGCAGGGTATGTTCCACGAACCGCCGTTCGCGCACGTCGGTGTCCAGGCGCGTCGGGTCCGCCAGCTCCTCCAGCTCGCGTACACACGTGCGGATGAACGCCAGCTTCTTCTCGACCAGCGCCCGATCCATCAAGCCCGTGCTCCGCGGCGGTATTCCTGCAGATAGGGGAGGACGTCGAAATAGGCGTTGCGCGCCGCCACCTCGAACGCGGCGCGGCGGTCCGGGGCGCGGTCCAGCAGCAGATGACCGTCGCGCAGGATCCGGTGCACGAGATCCGGGGGAGCGGAATGCAGGTCGACCAGATCGACCCGCCGGCCCAGCGTGTCCGACAGATCCATTTCCAGGCGCGCCAGTGGATCGAGCAGCGAGCGGGACATCGGCTCCGGCGTGAGGACCGCGAGGTCGATGTCGCTGTCGGGACAGGCCTCTCCTCGCGCATGGCTGCCAAACAGATAGGCCGCCATCACCGCGTCCTGCTCCGCAAGCCGGGTGCGCAGGAGTGTCGCCAGCGGACTGTCGCTCATCTCGAGAATCATGCCTCGAGTATCCGGCTCCACGCAGGAGCGTGCAACGCCGGGCAGCCTCAGGCGCGTTCGATGATGACGAAGGCCTGGGCGTAGTCGCGTTCGTCGGAGATGCTGAGGTGGACGGGGCCGGCGCCGAGGCGTTCGGCGGTGGCGCGGGCGCGGCCTTCCAGCACGAATTCCGGGCGGCCGCGGGCATCGTGGGTGACGCCGGCGTCGACCAGGGCCATGCCGGCGCCGACGCCGCAGCCCAGCGCCTTGGACAGGGCCTCCTTGGCGGCGAAGCGCCGCGCGAGGAAGCCGGCCGGGTCCTGCGCGGGGAGATCGGCGCGTTCCACCGGATGCAGGATGCGGTCGGCGAAACGTTCGCCGTGGCGCGTCCACAGCGCCTGCATGCGCGCCACCTGCACCAGGTCGGTACCGATCCCGAGGATCACGCCGAGGCCCTCGCCCGGGTCACACCGGGTACTGGCCGACCGGGGCGCCCTCGCGCGCGGCGTCCATCAGGCCGCGCATGTGGCTGACCGCCTCCGGCAGCCCGGTGAACAGCGCGCGGGCCACGATCGAGTGGCCGATGTTGAGTTCGTTGAACACCGGGTTGGCGGCGATCGCGCGCACGTTGTCGTAGTCCAGGCCGTGGCCGGCGTTGATCACCAGCCCCATCTGCCGCCCGGCCTCGGCGGCCTCGTTGATCTGCGTCAGCAGCCGCTCGCGTTCGCCGGCATCGGTGGCGTTGGCATAGGCCCCGGTGTGCAGTTCCACCACCGGGGCGCCAATGGCCGCCGCGGCCTCCAGCTGCCGCACGTCGGGCTCGACGAACAGCGACACCGCGATGCCCGCCTCGCGCAGGGGGCCAACAAAAGCGGTCAGGCGCTCGCGCTGGCCGATGGCATCCAGTCCGCCCTCGGTGGTCAGTTCCTCGCGGCGCTCGGGGACGATGCAGCAGTATTCCGGCCGCAGGTCCAGCGCGATCGTCTGCATCCCGTCGGTGGCGGCCATCTCCAGGTTCATGGGCACGGTCAGGCGCGGCTTGATGCCGAACACGTCGTCGTCCTGGATGTGCCGGCGGTCCTCGCGCAGGTGCAGGGTAATGGAGTCGGCCCCGCTGGCCTCGGCCAGGCGCACCGCCTGCATCAGGTCCGGGTACGGCGTGTGCCGCGCCTGGCGGATGGTCGCGATGTGGTCGAGGTTGACCCCCAGCTTGAGCGCGGGAACGGATGCGGCGTCGGTCATGGTATCGGTTTCCTGTTCAGAGCAGACCGCGGGTTTGCAGCGGCCGGCCGTCGAGATGGGCGTCGATCAGCGCGCGCATGAAATCGCGGCTGGCCCGGGCGAGATTATCCGGGACGTCCCGGCCGCTGGCCAGTGCCTGCAGTGCGGCGCCGGGCACGGCGCCGGCGGTGCGGGCAGGCACGTCGTGCAGGCCATGTTCCGGTTCGTAGCGATACCACGCCTCGGGCTCGAGATCGTCCGGGTCGATGAACGCGAGACCGGAATCCAGCCCCCCCAGCAGCTGCCACTCGGCCCGGCGCAGGATGCGATCCGCCGGACGGTCCTGCGCGAGATCGGTGTAGGCCCCGGTCAGGGTCTGCAGGGTGTCCTCCAGCGGGGCGTCGCGCGGGAACAGGCGCAGCACCAGCTCGTTCAGATACAGGCCGCAGACCAGCCGGCGCCCGGTCAGCGGGTACACCCGGCGTTCCTCGGCCACATTCAGGCTGGGCAGTTCGCCGCGCCCGCGCCACGCGAGATCCAGCAGCACGAACGGGCGCACGCTGCCCGCACGCCCGCGGGCCACCGCGGCAACGCGCCCCGCCCGCTCGGTGACCAGCTCCACCACGCGGCTGTTCTCGCGCAGCGGACGCGCATGCAGGACCACGCCCGGGGTGACCTCGCTGGCGGCGCTGCTCATGTACGGATTCCGGCGGCTACCGCGGTTCCTCGATCCCGAGTTCGCGCAGCGCCCGCGGGCTGCGCGACCAGTCCGCCTCGACGCGCACGGTGAGGTTGAGCATCACCTTGCGCTCCAGCAGCGATTCGAGCTGGTGGCGCGAGGCCTGGCCGATCTGCTTGAGCCGGCGCCCGCCCTTGCCGATGACGATGCCCTTCTGGCTGTCGCGCTCGACCAGGATCACCGCGTCGATATGAGCGGTGCGCGGGGCATCTTCCCAGTTCTCGACGCGCACGGCGACCGAGTAGGGCACCTCCTCGCCCAGCTGTTCCAGCATCGCCTCGCGGATCATCTCCTCGGCGCGAAAACGCTCCGGGCGGTCGGAGAGCTGGTCCGGGTCGTACAGGAACGGGCCCTCCGGCAGGTGGTTGCGGATCTCCTCGATCAGCCCCGGCAGGTTGGTGCCCCGCCGTGCGCCGATGGGTACCACCCCGGCATACGGAAACGCGGCCATGCGCTGTTCGATGAACGGCAGCAGCTCTTCCTTGTTCTTCTGCCGGTCGACCTTGTTGATCACCAGCAGGGCCGGCCGCCCGGACTGACGTACCGCCTCCTCGATGCGTTCGTCCGCCTCGCCGAAGCGGCCCGCCTCGGTCAGGAAGCAGATCAGGTCGGCATCCGACAGGGCCTGGCTGGCGGTGCGGTTGAGCACCTGGTTCACCAGTTTGGTGCGCTGCTGATCGATCCCGGGGGTGTCCATCAGCACGATCTGGTCGTCACCCTCGGTGACGATGCCGAGGATGCGGTTGCGCGTGGTGTGCGGCCGGCGCGTGGTGGCCGCCAGCTTTTCGCCCACCAGGCGGTTCATCAGGGTGGTCTTGCCGACGTTCGGACGGCCGATCAGCGCGACCAGCCCGCAACGCGTGCCGTCACGTGCCTCGTTCTCGGGTGTATTCATTGTTCCTGGGTCTGCTGGAGCCGGTGGAGGGCCGCTTCGGCCGCGGCCTGTTCGGCCCGGCGGCGGCTGGAGCCGCGTCCGTGCTGTCCCCAGCCCTGGGTGGGCAGATGCACGGCCACGGTGAAATGGCGCTGATGGTCGGGTCCGGAGACCTCCAGCACCTCGTAGACCGGGAGCTCCGCGTTGCGGCCCTGCAGTTTTTCCTGCAGCCGGGTCTTCGGGTCCTTCAGGGTCTCGGCGGCGGGGAGGTTTTCCAGACGCTCGGCATAGAGCGCGAGCGTGAAATCGCGCGCGGCGTCGAAGCCCGCCTCGCGATAGGTGAGCCCGATCAGGGCCTCGACCGCATCGGCAAGGATGGAGTCGCGCCGCTGGCCGCCGCTCTTGCGCTCGCCCTGGCCCAGATTGAGCATGCCTTCCAGACCGGTCTCGCGCGCCAGGGCCGCCAGCGATTCGCGATTCACCAGCGCGGCCCGCAGCCGGGTCAGGTCTCCCTCGGGCGAGTCCGGCAGCCGCTCGTACAGGGCATCGGCAACCACCAGGCCGAGTACCGCGTCACCGAGGAATTCCAGGCGCTCGTTGTTGCGCCCGCCGGCACTGCGATGGGTCAGCGCCTGGCGCATGCCTTCACCGTCCCGCACCGCCTCGGGCAGCAAGGTTCGAAAATCCCGTTCAGCCATGCACGTCTGGATCCTTCCGTTCGCGTCCCGATCTCATCTCGTCAGTCCGCCAGGGTCGCGGAATAGGAGAACTGTGCAACGATGTCGATGTTGCCCAGAAAGCCGCGCCGGATCTCGTAGTCGATGTTCATCGCCGGACCCTCGTCACCTTCGCCGACCGAGAAGTGCTCTTCCTCGATCTCGTCCGGCACCGTGTTCAGCTGAAAGCGCCGGCGGACCTCGCTCCACAGTTCGTCTTCGCTCTTGTCCGCCGCGCCCGGCTGCTCCGCCACGTCCTGCATGATCGAGCGCACCGTCAGATACTGGGTGTACTGCGTACCCATCTGGATCACGAAGGTGAGCACGATCAGGGCCAGGAAGATCATGGCCATGATGGTGGTGGCCCCGGCGCCCTTCATTCTGGTCTTCGATTGCATGGTTACCCCCGTCCCTGTCATGTATCAGCGTATGGCCTGCCCGATGCGGGAAAAGTCCATATGACTACCATTGTAATCCCAGTGCAGCCAGATGAAGAGCGCACGCCCCACCAGCAGCTCCTCGGACACGAAGCCCCACGACCGGCTGTCGTTGGAGTTGTCGCGATTGTCCCCGACCATGAAGTAATGCCCGTCCGGCACGACCACCCGCCCTTCCGCGGCCGGGCGGTCCTCGCGCATCAGGGTGTTGTACGTCCGGTCGCCCATGGTCTCCTCGAACAGCGTGGCACCGGACATCACCGCACCGGAGCCCTCGCCGTCGAAGGTACCGACCTCTTCGGCCGGCTGCGGCTCGCCGTTGACGTACAGCACGCGGTCGCGGAACTCGATCTCGTCACCGGGAAGCCCCACGACGCGCTTGATGTAGTCCTCGGCCGGATTGCGCGGATACTTGAATACCGCGACCTCGCCGCGTTCCGGGGCCCCGGTGTCGAGGATCCTGGTGCGCGTGACCGGCAGGCGTACGGCATAGGAAAACTTGTTCACCATGATGAAATCGCCCACCAGCAGGGTCGGCATCATGGAGCCCGAGGGGATGCGGAACGGTTCGGCAACGAACGAGCGCAGGACCAGCACGATCAGCAGGATCGGGAAGAACGAGCGCGAGTAGTCCACATACCAGGGCATCTTCGCCCGGCGCTCGGGGCTCAGCCGTCGGCGCAGCACCGCCCATACCAGCCAGATCAGGCCGGTTACCGCGGTCGCCACGACCAGGATCAGTTCCAGATTCGCCATGCTGTTTCCCTGCCCCCGCTACCGGCCCGACGGCCCGGTGGTTCCCGTCATTTCTCGTCCACCGAGAGTACCGCGAGAAAGGCCTCCTGCGGAACGTCCACCTTGCCGATGGACTTCATCCGCTTCTTGCCTTCCTTCTGTTTCTCCAGCAGCTTGCGTTTGCGGCTCACGTCCCCGCCGTAGCACTTGGCGAGCACGTTCTTGCGCATCGCCTTGACCGTCGAACGCGCGATGATCTTGGAGCCGATCGCCGCCTGGATGGCCACCTCGTACATCTGCCGCGGGATGATCTTCGCCATGCGCTCGGTGATCTCGCGTCCACGCGATTCGGCTTGGTCGCGATGCACGATCGCCGAAAGCGCATCCACCCGGTCGCCGTTGATCAGGATGTCGACCCGCACCAGCGGGGCTGCCTGGAAACGCAGCGGGTGGTAGTCGAACGAGGCATAGCCGCGGGTCGCGGACTTGAGCCGGTCGAAGAAGTCCAGCATGACCTCGGCCATCGGCAGTTCGTAGGACAGCTGCACCTGACGCCCGTGATAGGCCATGCGGGTCTGCACCCCGCGCTTTTCGACGCACAGGGTCATGACTGCGCCGACGTACTCCTGCGGCACGAGGATATTCGCCTCGATGACCGGCTCGCGGATCTCGGCGACCTCGTTGTTCGGCGGCAGCTCCGAAGGGTTGTGCACGGGCACCACGCTGCCGTCGTTCTTTTCCACCTCGTAGACCACGGTGGGCGCGGTATTGATCAGGTCCAGGCCGTATTCACGCTCCAGGCGTTCCTGCACGATCTCCATGTGCAGCATGCCGAGGAAGCCGCAGCGAAAGCCGAAGCCCAGGGCCGCCGAGGTCTCCGGCTCGAATGACAGCGCGGCATCGTTCAGGCGCAGCTTGTCGAGCGCGTCGCGCAGGTCGTTGAAGTCGTCCGCGGAGACCGGGAACAGACCGGCGAATACCCGCGGCTGGATTTCCTGGAACCCGGGGATCGGCTCGTCCGCCGGGTTGTTGAAGTCGGTGATCGTGTCACCGACCTTGGCCCCGGAGATGTCCTTGATGGTGGCGATCATGTAGCCCACCTCGCCGACGTCCAGATACTCGCGATCCACCGGCTTGGGCGTGAACACCCCCACACGATTGACCTCGTGCGGGCGTTCCACCGCCATCGCCTTGATCTTCTGGCCGGCATGCAGGCGCCCGGCCTTGACCCGCACCAGGGCCACCACGCCCAGGTAGTTGTCGTACCACGAGTCGATGATCAGGGCCTTCAGCGGAGCTTCCGAATCGCCCTGCGGCGGGGGGATGCGCCGCACCAGCTCCTCCAGCAGCTCGCTGATGCCCTCGCCGGTCTTGGCCGACACCCGCAGGGCATCGGTGGCCTCGATCCCGATCACGTCCTCGATCTCGTCGGCCACGCGGTCGGGTTCGGCCGCGGGCAGGTCGATCTTGTTGAGCACCGGCACGACTTCCAGCCCCTGGTCGATGGCGGTGTAGCAGTTGGCCACGCTCTGCGCCTCCACGCCCTGGGAGGCATCCACCACCAGCAGCGCACCCTCGCAGGCGTACAGCGAGCGCGAGACCTCGTAGGAGAAATCCACGTGGCCCGGGGTATCGATGAAGTTCAGCTGGTAGCGCTGGCCGTCGTTGGCGTCGTAGTACAGCGACACGCTCTGCGCCTTGATGGTGATCCCGCGCTCGCGTTCGAGATCCATGGAGTCCAGCACCTGCTCCGACATCTCGCGCTCGGTCAGCCCGCGGCAGCCCTGGATCAGGCGGTCCGCAAGGGTCGACTTGCCGTGGTCGATGTGGGCGATGATGGAAAAGTTACGGGTCAGACGGGTATCACTCATGCGGGCCCCAGCAGGTCCAGCAGTGCCTCTCGGTCAAGAAAGTGGCAGCAGAGAATGTCGCCGTCGACGGCAAGAACCGGCACCTTGGTGTTGTAGCGTTCCCGCAGGTCCGGGTCCTCGTCGATGTCGACGACGTCGAGCGTAAAAGTATAACGGCTTTGCAAAGCAAAAAGCTCTGCGAGCATATGCTCGCAGAGCCCGCAGCCTTCGCGATGGTACACCGTCAGTTGCGTCATGTGCGATGCACCGGCCCCGAAACCCGGCCCCGACACCCGGGGCCGGCCGGCGGCCCCGTCAGTCCTGCGGAATGCGCAGGGCGATGAAGGTGGGGTTGCCACCACGCTGGATCAGCACCGGGACGGTCGTGCCGGGGCCGGCCTGCTCGATGCGTTCTTCCAGTTCTTCCAGCGAACCCACCGGCTGCCGCGCGAACTGCACGATCACGTCGCCCGGCCGCACGCCGGCGCTGCGCGCGGGGTTGTCCTCGACCTCCAGCACCACCAGGCCGTTGTCGACGCCGAGCTCCTCGCGCGTTTCGGCGTCCAGCGGCTCGAGGCGCATGCCCAGCAGGCTCTGCGGCTCGGGCCGGGCCTCCTCCGGCTGGGCCGGGGCCGACCGGCGTTCGGCGACGTCCTCGGGCAGCGCCTCGATGGTGACCTCGAGGGTCTTGTCCTCGGAGCCGCGACGGATGTCCACCTCGACCTCGCTGCCCACCGGCGTGCGGCCGACAATCGGCGGCAGCGCGCTGGAATTCGGCACGTCCAGGCCATTGAAGCGCAGGATCACGTCACCGGCCTCGAACCCCGCCTTCTCCGCGGGACTGTCCGCCTGCACTCGGGCGACCAGGGCACCGGAGGGCTTGTCCATGTCGAACGACTCGGCCAGATCCCGGGTAACCTCCTGGATCAGCACACCCAGCCATCCGCGGGTCACTTCGCCGTGTTCACGCAGCTGGGTCACCACGTCGCCCACCACTTCGATGGGGACCGCAAACGACAGGCCCATGAACCCGCCGGTACGGCTGTAGATCTGGGCATTGATCCCGATCACCTTGCCGTCGAGATTCATCAGCGGACCACCGGAGTTGCCCGGGTTGATGGCCACGTCGGTCTGGATGAAGGGTACGTAGTTCTCGCTCGGCAGGCTGCGCCCCTTGGCGCTCACGATCCCGGCGGTGACCGAGTGGTCAAAGCCGAACGGCGAGCCGATCGCCAGGACCCATTCCCCGACCCGGAGCTCCTCGGAGGAACCCAGCTCCAGCGTGGGCAGGTCCTCGGCGTCGATCTTCAGCAGGGCCACGTCGCTCTGCGGGTCGGTACCGACGACCTCGGCATTGAACACGCGCCGGTCGGACAGGTGGACCACGATCTCCGAGGCACCCTCGACCACGTGGTTGGCGGTCACGATGTAGCCGTCTTCGCTGTAGATGAAGCCGGAGCCGAGCGAATCACGCTCGCGCTGGCGCGGGTCGCCACCGGAACCCGGGGGCTCGCCGAAGAAACGCTCGAACAGGTCCTCGAACGGAGTCCCTTCGAACTGACGCATGCCGCCGTGTTCGGGCACCTCGCTGGTGCGGGTGGCCGAGATGTTCACCACCGCCGGGCTGTGTTCTTCCGCCAGCGGCACGAAATCGGGCAGATGCCGCGCCGAAGCGGGCAGTGACAGGGCCAGAAAGACCAGGGCGACCAGCGCCCATTGCATCGGTTTCAGCATCATTGAATCCCTCTCCGGGAAGCTTGAACGGACATGCCTCTGGACGTCGCGAAGGCGCGCAAGTTCCCCGCGGGCCGCGACAGGTTCAGCCGGCGCGGGTGGCGACCGGCCGCACGATGCCGCTGCCCGGCTGGCGCGCGAGCACCACCGGACGGAACGCGGCATCGCGCTGGCGCATCCAGCGACGCACCCCCAGCAACCCCGCCCCGAGGCCACCGAGGCCCGCCAGCAGCAGCACGCCCTCGCCGGCACCGGGGAACAGGGCCATGCCCAGCGCGGGCACGCCGATCAGGCCGGCCAGCGGCAGCAGGTACATCATCAGCGCACCCGCGACCAGCGCGGTGTCGCGTACGCCGAGGGTGACGGTATCGCCGGCCTGCAGGTCGCCGGAATGGCCGACCCGGACTTCGATGGGCTTGCGCCCGAGGACGTCCGACAGGACCCCGCTGCCGCAACCGCTGCGCGCGGAGCAGCTGCCACAGGTGGACCGGCGCTGGATGCGCACGCGGGCGGTGTGCCCGTCCACGTCGAGAACTTCACCCTGTTCCTCGATCCAGTCACTCATGCCAGTCACTCACGCCGGTCCCCGTCGGGCTGCGGCGGATGCATGGCCGCGGCGAGGCGCTCCACGGTCTCGCGGGGCACGTCGCCGACGGCGGTGATCTGATAATCGCCCTCGACCCGGGCCACCGCGTGCGTGGCACCGGCGCGGGTCGCGCCCTCGAACCGGCGCTCGCCTTCCACGGGCTCGACGTACACCGAGACCGAGGCCAGGCCATCGCTGACCACGAAATAGCGGCCGGGCTGTTCCGGATCATCGCTGCTGCGTTCGCGCGCCACCACGAGGCGGAAACCCGACGGCAGTTCACTGAAGCCCCAGTCCCGGCCGTCGGGGTCCGGGCGCAGGTGTCCGCGCTCGGCACGCACCTCGATGCGGTCGGCGTCTTCACTGACCGGCTCGAGGGCGGCGTCCGGCACGCGGTCCAGCAGTTCGAGATCGGTAAACGCCAGGCGTTCGAGCAGCTGGCCGCTCCCGGAATAGAGCTCGCTGAGCAGCGGCAGGCCGGTGTCTTCGTGCAGGCAGTAGCGGTGGCTGTAGCGCAGCAGGTCACTGGCGCGGGCCAGCAGCATGCGGCAGGCATGTCCGGCCACGCGGCTGCGACCCTGATCCTTGAGGGAATAGCCGTCGTGTTCCGCCAGCAGGTGAACCGGGGAACTCACCGGCCAGCGCGGGGCCGATCCGGCTTCGGCGGCCTGCCCGCCGGAGGCGGCCCCGGTCCCGGACTGGGCACTGAGGCGATCCACCGAGCGCACGACCTCGCGCTCGCGGCCGCTGAGGGTATGCAGCCGTTCGCGATAACCTCCGTCCTCGATGGCGTGGATCACGCGCACCGTATCGAGGCGATCCTTGCGCTGCAGGACGAATGTCCCGCGGTAACTTTCCGAGTGCACGCTCGCGGACATGCGTTCCAGCCACTCGGCGGGGCCGGGATCACTGGCGATCACCGGCAGCGGGAGCAGGGCGACGGAAGCCGCCAGCACCCAGGGCAGACCTCCGCGCATCATGGTTTACTCTTCGCCAACCGAATAACGTACCCGCCCGAAGGCAGCGGAGCCGGGACCGGTCAGGTCGGCGTGGTTCTCGAAATAACGCACGAAGCGCGGGTCCAGCTCCTCGCCCGGCTCGTCCGCGTCGGGCATGCCGGCGCCGCTGGCCGCCTCCTCGCTACCCGCGGGCGTGCGTGCCGTCTGCACTTCGGCCGGAGCGGACTCGCCCGCGGCCATGCCGGGCGTTGCGTCGCCGCCGGGCTGACCGGTGCCCATCATCTGCATGCCCACCAGGGTCACCACCGCAACGGCCGCCGCCACTCCGGTACCGGCCACAGGCCGGAACCAGCGCGAACGGGTGGCCCGATCGACCCCGGAGTGCTCCGGTTCGACATGCAGCGGCTCTTCCTCGGCCAGTTGTTCGCGCACCCCCTCAAGCAGATCCGGAGGCGCGGTCATGCGCATCCCGCCGCGCAGCGAGTCCCCGATCAGGTGATAGCGTTCCCATTGCTTGCGATCTTCTTCCGACTGCAGCAGCTCGTCCACCAGGCGACGCGTCTCGAACGCCTCGGTCTCGTCGTCCACCAAGGCCGAGAGACGCTCCGTCTTGCTGACTTGTTCACTCATACGATCATGCTCATTCAGTCGTTCAACAATGGTCGCAAGGTCTCGTCGATGGCCTCGCGCGCCCGGAAGATGCGCGACCGGACCGTGCCGATCGGACATCCCATGGTCTGCGCGATTTCCTCGTAGCTCAGACCTTCGATCTCGCGCAGAGTGATCGCGGTCCGCAGATCGTCCGGCAGCTCGTCGATCGTGCGCTGGACGGCCGCCTCTATCTCCTGCGACAGCGCTTCCCCCTCGGGGGTTGCATTGTCCTTGAGAGCGGAATCGCCCCCCATTTGTTCGGCATCCTGCGCATCGACCTCGGATTCGGGCCGGCGCCGCCCCTGGGAGACGAGATGATTCTTGGCGGTGTTGATGGCGATCCGGTACAGCCAGGTGTAGAACGCACTTTCGCCGCGAAAGTTCGCGAGACCGCGATAGGCCTTGATGAAGGCTTCCTGGGCGATATCCAGGGCCGTGGCGTGGTCGTGCACATAGCGGCCGACAAGATTCACGATCTTGTGCTGATACTTCAGGACCAGGATGTCGAAGGCCTCTTTCTCGCCATTCTGGACACGCCGAACCAGGGCCTCGTCGGAAGCCTTCTCGCTCATCCGGGGACTCCCGTTCGGCGACTCGTCTCCAGTATTCTAGGGTTCATGGACCGCCTGACCTGCATGAAGTTCGAAACCCGCTCGCCGGGGATTGCTCCCGGCTTCCCGGCCATTGCGCAACAAGCGCAAAACGTTACCTGACGCATGGATACAGCACAACAAGCCCGCAAAGCCGACGTGCTGGTAATCGGCAGCGGTGCGGCCGGACTGAGCGCGGCCCTGCATCTCGCCCCGCATCGCCGAGTCGTGGTCCTCAGCAAGGGCCCGGTGGACGAGGGCTCGACCCGCTACGCCCAGGGCGGCATCTCGGCGGTGCTCGACCGCCAGGATTCCTTCGACGCCCACATCGACGACACCATCGACGCCGGTGCCGGGCTGTGCGATGCGGACGCGGTGCGCCGCACCGTCGCGGCCGGGCCCGAGGCGATCCAGTGGCTGCTCAACCTCGGGGTGCCGTTCACGCGCGAATCCTTCGAGGGCCGCAGCCGGCTGCATCTGACGCGCGAGGGCGGGCACAGCGCCCGCCGCGTGGCACATGCCGCCGATGCCACCGGCCGCGCGATCGAGGACGCGCTGGTGCGCAGCACCGGCGACACCGCCAGCATCGACGTACTCGAACGCCATGTGGCGGTGGATCTGATCACCTCGCGGGTGGACGGCGTGCGCCGTGTGGTCGGGGCCTATGTCCAGGATACCGCGACCCGCGAGGTACAGACGATCATGGCGCCCACGGTGATCATGGCTACCGGGGGCGCCAGCCGGGTCTATCTCTACAGCTCCAATCCCGACGGCGCCACCGGCGACGGGATTGCGATGGCCTGGCGCGCCGGCTGCCGCATCGCCAACATGGAATTCATGCAGTTCCACCCGACCTGCCTGTACCACCCCCGGGCCAAGTCGTTCCTGATCTCGGAGGCAGTGCGCGGCGAAGGCGGGCTACTGAAGCTGCCGGACGGGGAACGCTTCATGCCGCGCTTCGACGAGCGCGCCGAACTGGCCCCGCGCGACATCGTGGCGCGCGCGGTGGACCACGAGATGAAACGCCTCGGGATCGACCATGTGTATCTCGACATCAGCCACAAGCCGGCGGATTTCATCCGCGAACACTTCCCCACCATTCACGAACGCTGCCTGGAATACGGCTTCGACATGACGCGCGAGCCGTTGCCGGTGGTGCCGGCCGCGCACTACACCTGCGGCGGAGTGGTGGTGAACCCCTTCGGGCAGACCGATCTGCCGGGGCTTTACGCCGCCGGCGAGGTATCCTGCACCGGGCTGCACGGGGCCAACCGCATGGCCAGCAACTCGCTGCTTGAATGCCTGGTCTATGCCCGCGCCGCGGCCGAGCACATCCTGTCGCAGACCGATCTGCCCGCCCCCGAGGCCCTGCCGGTCCCGGCGGCCTGGGACGAATCCCGGGTGACCGAGTCGGAGGAGGAAGTGGTGGTGGCGCACGACTGGGACGAACTGCGCCGGCTGATGTGGGACTACGTCGGGATCGTGCGCACCCGCCGCCGGTTGCAGCGCGCGCAGCGGCGCATCCGCATCCTGCAGGAAGAAATCCACGAATATTACAGCCACTACCGGATCTCGCCCGACCTGATCGAGCTGCGCAACCTGGGCATGGTGGCGGAGATCATCGTGCAGAGCGCGCTGGCCCGGCGCGAGAGCCGCGGCCTGCATTACCTGCTGGATTACCCCGAACGCGATCCGGAACTGGACGGCACCCCCACCGTGCTGGTGCCGCCCTCGCCCGCCGGTCAGCTGGCGGGGCGCGCCGCCGGCGGGAGCTGAATGAACTTTTCGCGATAGTGCCGCAGTTCGTCGATCGAGTCGCGGATGTCCTGCAGGGCCTGATGCGACGCGTTCTTCGACAGCCCCTGGAGCACGTCCGGCGCCCAGCGCCGCGCCAGTTCCTTGAGCGTGGACACGTCGAGATTGCGGTAGTGGAACCAGGCCTCCAGCTCCGGCATGTTGCGCGCCAGGAAACGTCGATCCTGACAGATGGAATTGCCGCACATCGGCGACTGCCCCTTCGGCACCCACTTCTCCAGAAACGCCAGCGTCTCGCGCTCCGCGGCGGCCTCGTCGTGGTCGCTGTGGCGCACGCGATCCAGCAGGCCGGATTCGCCGTGCGTGCGCTGGTTCCAGGCGTCCAGCCCGTCCAGCACCGCCGGCGACTGGAACACCGCGACCACCGGGCCCTCGGCCAGGATCTCGAGGTGCTTGTCGGTTACGATGGTCGCCACTTCGATGATCCGGTCGGTTTCCGGCTCCAGGCCGGTCATTTCCAGGTCGATCCAGATCAGATTTTCCGCACTCGCCGTCATTGTCTCTCCTCTGCGGCACCCGGTCGTGCCCTATGATGGCGCGATGCAGTCTATCATCATGGGGACGGGCCCCGGGGGCCCGTCGCATCGAGCAACGAACAAGACCGGCATCCACGAAGAAGGAGGGCCCCATGCGACACCTCACCACCTCTCTGGCCGCCCTGGCGCTGGCCGGCGGCATGACCGCCACCGCGCAGGCGAACGACGAAATCCGGATGGGCCAGGATCTGCACGAGAACAACTGCGTCAGCTGCCACGCCGACATGCACGGCGGCGACGGCTCCGGGATGTACACCCGTGACGACCGCATGGTCGGCGATCATGATGAACTCGTATCGATGGTCCGGCGCTGCGACGCCAACATCGGCACCGCCTTCTTCGATGACGAGATCGAAGCCATCGTGGCCTACCTCAACGACGAATACTACGGATTCGACTGAACCCCATGAGCGATCTGAAGACCCGCCACTGCCAGGCCTGCGAAGGCTTCACCGACCCGATGCCGGCCGAGGACGCAACCCGGGCCCTGGGCCAGCTGCACGAATCCTGGGAACTGGGCGGCGACACGAAGGACATCCGGCGCGAGTTCCGCTTCCGCAACTTCCACGAGACCATGGCCTTCGTGAACGCGGTGGCCTGGATCGCCCATGTCGAGGATCACCATCCCGACATGGAAGT
Organism: Thioalkalivibrio sp. ALgr3; assembly: GCF_000377325.1. Taxonomy (NCBI): domain Bacteria; kingdom Pseudomonadati; phylum Pseudomonadota; class Gammaproteobacteria; order Chromatiales; family Ectothiorhodospiraceae; genus Thioalkalivibrio; species Thioalkalivibrio sp. ALgr3. The sequence goes on from NZ_KB897980.1 coordinate 26,439, forward strand.
CGGCTTCAACCGTTGCCGGGTCCAGTTCTCCACCCACGCGGTGGGCGGACTGACCGAAAACGATTTCATCTGCGCCGCGCGCGTGGATGCGCTGTTCGACTGACCCGTCGATGCAGCCTGCATGAGCCGGTCCGTCCGGAACCCGGGATCCGCGGTCCCCAGGACCGCGGATCCCCTGCCCGCCCGCGCGCGTCTTGCCGCCCGCCTCAACCAGAGGGCCGACCTCCTCGACGAGGACGGGCACCTGCATCGCGTGCAGCTGCAGCGCCGCACGGGGGATCTGGTCTGCGGGGACCGCGTGGAAACCGACGGCCACCGCATCCTGCGCCGCGAGCCGCGCCGCAATGCACTGGTACGGCGCGACGGCTACGGCCGCCGCAAGACCATCGCCGCCGGGGTGGACCGGGTCTGGATCGTGGTGGCGGCCGAGCCGGCACCGGCGCGTTTCCTGATCGACCGCTTCCTGGTGGCGATCCACAACCTGCCGGCCGAACCCCGGCTGCTGTTCAACAAATGCGAGCTGGATCCCGGCGGCGCGCAGCGCCTGGACCGGCAGTACGGCCATCTGGGCCTGCAGGCGCTGCCGGTCAGCGTGCACGAGGGCACCGGGCTGGACACCCTGGCGGCGGCCGCCGAAGGGGGCAGCAACATCCTCGTCGGCCAGTCCGGCACCGGCAAGTCATCGCTGATCGATGCGCTGCTGCGCCGCGCCGGCAACGCGCCGGAACAGGCCCTGCAAACCGCGACCCTGGGGCAGACCGGCGAAGGGCGCCACACCACGACCACGGCGCGCTGGTATCCGCTGGCGGGCGATGGCGCATGGATCGATTCCCCCGGGGTGCGCGACTTCACGCCGGAGCTGGACGACGCTGACGCGCTCGAGCGCGGTTTCCCGGACATCGCCGAACGGGCCCGGGAATGCCGCTTTCGCGACTGCCGGCACGCGGCCGAACCGGGGTGTGCGGTGGGAGCGGCGGTCGCCGCCGGTGAGCTGCCGCGGGAACGGCTGGAGGCCTGGCAGGAACTGCGGGCGGAGACCCGGCGCCGGGACTGAGCCCGGCAGCGGCCCCGCGTCACGATTCAGAACGAATCAGAAGGTCAGGCCCATCTCCACGCCGAACACCGACGAGGAACCGCCGGATTCGGGACGCATGCCGTCGAATTCCAGCCGGTCTTCCATCCAGCCTTCGGAGGATTCCAGCGAATAGTCGTCGTAGAACAGGCTCATCGACAGCTCGCTGTCGTTGCGCAGGCGGAGGCTGCCGTCCAGGCTCAGATAGCTGGCCCCGCGCGTGTGGTCGCGCGGTTGCAGGCCACTCCCCGCAGCGACCGTTTCCCGCGAATCGCCCGCCAGCGGCTGGCGCACGCCGACCCGCAGCTGGCTGTCGAAACCGCCCGACTCGAAGGTGGGGCCGAAGCTGAAGTCGGTAAAGTAGGAAGTGGTACCCGCATCCTCGCGCAGGTGTCCCGGCGCACTGCGCGACTCCATGCCGAAGCCCAGATCGACCCCGTACCCCAGGCCACTGGAGCCCAGGCGCTGGCGGAAAGCGCCGGTCGCCTCGAAACGGTCGCCCACACCGGTGATGTCATCCGCCGGACGCGACACCGCGTCGGCATCCAGCATCAGGCGGTAACGCGGATCGGGCCGGGTCTCTCCGCCCGCACCCGCCGCGGCGGAGAAGGAGGACAGGTCGCCCACCGCCGCAACCGGATCGCCACCGTCGAGATTCAGGGTCCGGGTCACGGAGAAGCGGGTGGTGTCATCATCGGCCGCTACTTCGGCCGCCGCAACCATCGGCGTCGCGCACACCGCGACCAGCATCAACGGCACCGCCAGCCGGGCAACCACGCGTGCCCGGCCCGGGGCATTCTCCGCCCCGGCCATGGCCGTGGTGCCGTTATGATCTCCGCGTTGCTTCACGCCCGTTCTCCCTATTGCCACGGCGCCGGCCTCCCCGGCCCGTCGCGTTCGCTAGCCCGGGGGCCAGCCGAGGGGCCGACCACCGAGCAGGTGCATGTGTATATGGTAGACCGTCTGACCGCCCTGCTGGTTGCAGTTCATCACGGTACGATAGCCGTCCTCGGCATAGCCCCGCTCGGCGGCGATGCCGGCCGCCACCCGGGCCATGTTGCCGACGGTTTCCGCGTCCTCGGCGGTGAGGTCGTTCAGGGTCGCGATGTGCCGCCGCGGAATCACCAGGACATGCAGCGGCGCCTGGGGATGCAGGTCCTCGAAGGCGATCACGTCATCGGTCTCGCGGACGATGGTCGCGGGGATCTCCCCGGCCACGATCTTGCAGAAGATGCAGTCTTCCATGGTGCCTCCACCGCGCCCGGCCGGCGCGATTTATATCAGTAATCGCGGCGCCCCGACAAGGCGTGCGCCAGGGTCCCCGCATCGGTGTATTCCAGCTCCCCGCCACTGGGGATCCCCTGCGCGATGCGCGTGGCGCGGATTCCCAGGCGCCCGGCCATCTCGGCCAGGTAGTGGGCGGTGACCTCGCCCTCCACGGAGGTGTTCGTGGCGAGAATCAGCTCCTCGGTGCCCTGCTGGCGCAGGCGTTCCTCGAGCCGGTCCAGCCCCAGTTCTTCGGGGCCGATGCCGTCCAGCGGCGACAGCCGCCCCAGAAGCACGTGGAAGCGACCGTTGAAGTCGGTCGCCGCCTCGATCGCCATCACGTCACCGGGGCTCTCGACCACGCACAGGACGTGGTCGTCGCGATCGGGATCCAGACAGCGCTCGCAGGTCTCCGCCGAAGTCAGCGTCCGGCACACCGAACAGTGGCCGATGTTCTCCACCGCGGCGTCCACCGCCCGTGCCAGGCGCCGTGCGCCCTCGCGGTCGCGTTCCAGCAGGTGCAGCGCCATGCGCCGGGCCGATTTGCCGCCCACCCCCGGCAGGCAGCGCAGTGCCTGTACCAGGTCGTCGAGTTCCGTATCCACCGCGGTCCGGCTCAGAACGGCAGTTTCATGCCCGCCGGCAGGCCCATGCCGCTGGTCAGTTCACTCATGCGTTCCTGACTGGTGGTGTCCACCTTGTGCACGGCATCGTTGATGGCCGCGGCCACCAGATCCTCGATCATATCGGGATCGTCCTGGAAAAGGCTGGGATCGATCCGCACCTTGCGTGCTTCGTGCTTGCCGGTCAGGGTCACGCTGACCAGCCCGCCACCGGCCTGGCCCTCGACCTCCATCTCGGCCAGCTCGGCCTGCACGCGCTGCATTTCTTCCTGCATTTTCTGGGCCTGCTTCATCATGTTGCCCATGCCGCCTTTCATCATTTTCGGTTCTCCTGTCCCGCTGTTCCGGGGTCCTGATTAAGTGTCGGGTCGTCGTCGCGCAGGCGCACCGGGCCGAGTTCGGCCCCGAAGCGCTCGTGCAGCGCCTGCACCACCGGATCCTGCCGCATGGCGGACTCGGCTTCAGCCTGACGCGCCTCGGCATCCGCCGCAAGACGCGCGGCCGGCGTGTCACCACCGGCTTCTTCCTGATCCACGATCTCCAGACGCACGCCGCGGCCGAGATGCGCCTCCAGGGACCTGGACAAGCGTTCCCGGGCCCGTTCCGTGCACAGCATGCGGTAGTCGGTCGGCAGCGCGAGCGTCAGCCGCTCCGTATCCAGCGAACGAAATTCGGCCTGCAGCGCGATTTCACGCGCGGTACCCGCGGGAAGACCTGCGGCAAACGCATGCCAGTCGAATTCGCCCTCGGCCACCGGAGCGGCGGGCACCGGGGCCGGCGCCGGGCGGGCAGCGCCCGCCGCATCGGCTCCGGCGGTCTTCTCCGGGGGCGCGGAGGCCGAGGCCGCATGCGGCTCGCGTACCGCGCCGGCCTCCCCGGCATCCGGCCCGCGCGTGGAAGACGGGCTTGCCCGCGCCGGCTCCGGGGCCTCGGCCTCGGCCGCGGGCGCGGCACGGGACGCGGGCTCGGCCTGCACCGCCGGGCCCCGGTTCGCGGGGTTCTCGGGCCGGCCAGCCGCGCCGCTCCCGCCGGTTGTGGTACCGGACGCGGGCTCCGGCGAGCCCTCCGGACGGAAGGCCAGCAGCCGCAGCAGGGTCATTTCGACCCCCATGCGCGGTTCCGGTGCATACGGCAGGTCGCGTACGCCATGGATCAGGATCTGATAGGCGAGCTGGATCGCCTCGGGGTCTTCGCGGCCGGCGGCCTCGCGCGCCCAGTCCAGGCCCGCTTCGCCGCCATCGGCCACCTCGCCCGCCACCTGCAGTACCGCCACCCGATGCAGCAACGAGGCGAGTTCATCCAGAAGCCGCGACCAGTCCGGCCCCAGGGCATCCAGCTCGGCAAGACCGTGGACCAGCGCCGCACCGTCCCCGGCGAACACCGCATCCAGCAGCCCGGTCAGCCGGGTGCGTGGCAGCAGCCCCAGCATGTCGCAGGTCGCCCCCTCGCTCAGCTGATCGCCGGCGTAGGCGATGGCCTGGTCGGTGAGACTGAGCGCATCGCGCATCGAGCCCTCGGCCGCCTCGGCCAGACGCAGCAGCGCACCGGGTTCGGCACCCACGCCCTCGGTCTCGAGCACCCCGGTCAGATAATCGGCGATCAGCGGCGCCGGCATCGGCTTGAGGTTGAACTGGAGACAGCGCGACAGTACCGTCACCGGCAGCTTCTGCGGGTCGGTGGTCGCCAGCAGGAACTTCACGTGTTCCGGCGGTTCTTCCAGGGTCTTGAGCAGCGCGTTGAAGCTCTTCTCCGACAGCATGTGCACCTCGTCGATGAGGTACACCTTGAAGCGGCCGGTGGTGGGGGCGTAGGACACGTTGTCCAGCAGCTCGCGGGTGTCGTCCACCCGGGTGCGCGAGGCGGCGTCGACCTCGATCAGGTCAAGGTGCCGCCCCTCGGCGATCTCCACGCAGGAACGGCACTGGCCGCAGGGTTCGGCGGTCACCCCCGTCTCGCAGTTGAGACAGCGCGCCAGGATGCGCGCCACGGTGGTCTTGCCCACGCCGCGGGTGCCGGCGAACAGATAGGCATGATGCAGCCGCTCGCCGGACAGCGCATTGGAGAGCGCGCGCACCACGTGCGGCTGACCGACGAGATCCTCGAAACGTGAGGGCCGCCACTTGCGGGCCAGAACCTGGTGACTCATGCCTCTCCCATGGACGGAGCGGTCGCCGTGGCCTCCGGGCACTCGGCCCCACCGGAAAGCGAAACTGGAAGGGAGGTGGCCCGCACCCGCCACACCCCGGCGCCCGACGCAGTTGCTACCGTTGCTCCCTTCCGGGCCTGGCGGGGTTCACAACCTGTCGTCGCGAGGGGACTGATACGGACCACCATAACGCTGTTGGCCGCACGGATCACCGCCGCCCGACCGAACCCGAAAGCATCAGGGTTTCGGCCACGCACGTCAACCTCGATCCGGTGCCCGCGCTCGCAACCCCGCGCCGGCCGGGGTAAAATGCCGGCCCCAGTCGCTTCAGCCGGGATCCCCATGGCCGCTTCAGCCGCGTCGTTCTTTCACGGCCTCCCGGACGCCGTCTATATCATCGATCCGGAGACCTCACGGATCATCGACGGCAACGAAAAGGCGCATGCCAGCCTCGGGCTCAGCCGTGACCAGCTCCTGCACGAATCGGTGATGTCGCTCCAGACCGGCGTACAGGGCATGCCGGCCTGGAGCGAGATCGCCGAGGTCATCCGCAACCAGGCGCCCTATCGCTTCCTCGGCGAGCACCGCCACGCGGACGGTTCGGCCATCCCGGTGGAGATCCTGACGTCGGTGCAGCATGTCGACGGGCGCGAGTATTTCGTGTCGGTCGCCCGCGAGATCCCCGAACGCGGGTCGTCGCCGGACGAGGACGCCGGCCGCGAACACTGGCAGGTCCTGTACGACATCGCCGAGGGGGTCTGGGACTGGTATCCGCAGCAGGAACGTCTGGTGTTCAGCCCGAACCTGAAGTCCCTGCTGGGGTACGGTCCCGACGAGATGGAAGAGGTCATCGACACCTGGAAGGATAACGTGCACCCCGAGGACCGGCCGCTGGTCCTGACCAAACTGGAGGATCATCTGGCCGGCCGCCGGCCCGCCTTTCACGCCGAATACCGGCTGCGCAACCGCAACGGGCACTATCTGTGGGTCTCCGATCGCGGACGCATCGTGCTGCGGGACGACCACGGAAAGCCACTGCGGGTCTGCGGCATGATCCACGACGTGACCGACACCAAGACCCTCGAGCTGTCCCTTCAGCAAAGGGCGGATTACTGCTCGCTCACCGGCCTTTACAACCGCCGGCGGGGACAGGAACTGTTCGAGAAGGCCCTGACCGCCTGCGAGCACGAGGATCGGCCCCTGGCGCTGCTGGCGCTGGATCTCGACGAATTCAAGACCATCAACGATCGTCACGGCCATCAGGCCGGAGACACGGTGCTGGAACGTTTCGGCGAGTGCATCCGCGAATCGCTGCCGGAACACGCCATCGCCATGCGCTGGGGTGGCGAGGAATTCATGATCGTCCTGCCGGGTGCGGACCCGGTCCGGGCCGAGGACTTCGCCGAGACCCTGCGAGCCGCCGTGGCCGGGGCCCGCTGGCCCGAACCGCTGAACCGCTCACGCGTCACCGTCAGCATCGGGGCGGCGCTGTTCCCCCGCGATGCCGGTGCCCCCGGCCAGCTGATCTCCGTTGCGGACCAGGCCCTCTACCGCGCCAAGCACGACGGCCGCAACCGCGTGATCCTGGCGCGTCCGGCATGAAGGTCCATGGCGAGGCCCTTCCCCCGGCGACCTCGATCATAGCCTTGGGCTAATAGCATTTTAATTATAAAAGATTAGATTTATCGAAGAGCACCCCTTAATCTTGCACCTGTCGTCGGCCCGAGGCCGGCACATGACTTTTCACCCGTTTCCGAAACCGCAATCTGCAACAGGAGAGAGAGAACATGGAACTGGAAAATCGCGAAGGTCAGCGCGTCCCGGAAGTCACCTTCCGCTGCCGCAAGGACAACGACTGGAACGACGTCCGGACCGCGGACATCTTCAGCGGCCGCAACGTGGTGGTGTTCGCCCTGCCGGGCGCGTTCACCCCGACCTGCTCCTCGGCCCACGTGCCCCGCTACAACGAACTGGCGCCGGTTCTGAAGAAGCACGGCATCGACGAGGTCGTGTGCATCTCGGTCAATGACGGCTTCGTGATGGAGGCCTGGCAGGCCGACCAGGAGGCCGACCGCATCACCTTCCTGGCGGACGGCAACGGCGAGTTCACCGAGAAGATGGGCATGCTGGTCGACAAGAGCGACCTCGGCTTCGGCGAGCGTTCCTGGCGCTATTCCATGCTGGTGCGCGACGGCGTGATCGAGAAGCAGTTCATCGAGCCGGACGAGCCGGGCGACCCCTTCGTGGTCTCCGATGCCGACACCATGCTGTCGCACGTGGCGCCGGAGGCGGCCTGCCCCGAGGACGTGGTGGTGTTCACCAAGCCGGGCTGCCCCTACTGCGCCAGCGCGAAGCAGATGCTGGAGGACGCGGACCTGGACTACGAGGAGATCGTGCTGGGCCGTGACGCCAGCCTGCGCAGCCTGCGCGCCGCCACCGGCGCGATGACCGTGCCCCAGGTGTTCGTCGGTGGCCACCGCATCGGCGGCTCCGAAGAACTGGAGCAATGGATCCACCGCGAGCGCCGGGCGGCGTGATCCCCGCGCCGGGACGGGCCCGCGCCCGTTCCGGCCCTGGCCACCCCGGGTGGCCATCCGTATCCGCAGGTCCCACGACAAATTGCCGGACGTGCGGACACGGATGGCGGACCCCGGCGACCGCTCCTTGAGCGCTCGCCGTGGCAGACTTCGATTCAGACCGACAATGAACAGGGAACAGAGCATGGAACACTACGACATCATCGTGATCGGCGGCGGCAGCGGCGGCCTGGCGGTGGCCGAACGCACCGCGCCCCATGGCGCCCGCGTCGCCGTGTTCGACCCGAAGCCGCTGGGCGGGACCTGCGTGAACGAGGGCTGCGTGCCCAAAAAGCTCACCTGGTACGCCGCGGAACACATGAGCCAGGCCCGCCAGGCCGGCGAATTCGCCGTGGACGTGGACATCCGCGGCATTCGCTACGGCGAGCTGGCCGAGCAACGGCAAAAGCTGCTCGGCAACCTGAACGAGTTCTGGTCCGGGCACCTGGAAAAGCTGGGCGTGACCCACATCGCCGAGCGCGCCCGGCTGAACGGAAGCGACAGCGTGATCAGCGAAAGCGGCACCGAATACCGCGCCGATCGCATTGTGCTGGCCATGGGCGGGGCGCCGGTGGTGCCGCCGCTGGAAGGGGCCGAACTGGGCGCGACCTCGGACGACTTCTTCCAGTGGACCGAACTGCCGCAGTCCATCGCCGTGATCGGGGCTGGCTACATCGGCCTGGAGATGGCCGGGATGCTGCGCTCCATGGGCGTGCAGACCGACGTAGTCGCGATGGAAGATCGCGTGCTGGAGATGTTCGATCCCGCCATCAGCGACGCCCTGGACCAGCACATGGAGCACCAGGGCATCGGCCGTCACCTCGGGGTGAAGGTGTCCGGGCTGGGCGGCGAACCGGGCGCGGTCACCGTGCAGCTGGAAGGCGGCGAAGAACTCGGCCCCTACCAGCAGGTGCTGTGGGCCGTCGGCCGCAAACCGGCCACCGCGGACATGGGGCTGGAAGAGGCCGGCGTGGAAACCGGCCCCGGAGGCGTGATCCCGGTGGACGAGTGGCAGGCGACCAATGTCGAAGGGATCTACGCCCTGGGGGACATCATCGGCAAGGCCCCGCTGACCCCGGTGGCGATCGCCGCCGGCCGGCGTCTGGCCGAGCACTGGTATGCCCCCGAAAACAACCCGGTACCGGTGGACTACGAACAGGTGCCCACGGTGACCTTCACCCATCCCACCGCCGGCATGGTCGGACTGACCGAGCCGCAGGCGGTGGAACGTCACGGCGATTCGGTGCGGGTCTACGAGACGAGCTTCGGCGGCCTCGACCGGGCCTTTGCCGAGGGCGAGGTCCCGCCGGTGGTGATGAAGCTGGTGTGCGCCGGCGACGACGAAAAGGTCGTCGGCATCCACATGATCGGCCCCCACGTGGACGAGATGCTGCAGGGCTTCGCGGTGGCGGTGCGCATGGGTGCGACCAAGCGCGACCTCGACCTGACCATCCCGCTGCATCCCACCAGCGCCGAGGAACTGGTCACCCTCAAGCAGGGTCGCCCCGGCCGTGCGGAGGGCCTCGCCGAAGCCGCCTGACCTGCGGAACGGCACCCCGCCCCGCAGGCGCGTGCCACGGGGTTGCGGGCCACCATCCGGGCGAAGGCCCGTGGGACCTGCAACCCCGAACGCCGGTGGCTGTGGCATACTCCACGCCACAGAAACGCCGCACGGAGTGCATCTTTTGGCTACCCGCACGGATGTCGAAAACTTCCTCGAGAAACTGCGAAGCGACCTCGACCGGCAGCTGGTGGACATCCCCACCCTGCCGGACATCTCCGTGCAGGCGCTGTTCATCGTGCAGGACGACAACAGCACGATCGCCGACCTGGTCAACCTGATCTCGCGCGACACCGCCCTGGCCTCGCGTCTGGTACGCCAGGCCAACAGCCCCGCCTATCGCGGGCTTCATCGCTGCTCCACCATCCACTCGGCCGTGACCCGTCTGGGCATGGAACGGGTCCGCCAGGTCGTGCTGACCCATTCGATGAAGGAAGTCTTCCAGACCGGCAACGAGGCCATCCGCGAGCGCATGGAGCAGCTCTGGGCCCACAGCCTGGAGGTCGCGGTCCTCAGCTATCTGCTGGCCCGCCGGCAGCGCCATCTGGACGCGGACATCGCGCTGCTGGCCGGACTGGTCCACGACATCGGCGCCGTGCCCATTCTGCGTCGCGCCGAGAAGGTGGAAGAGATCTACGAGGATCCGCGCGCGATCCAGGCCGCGATCGACGCGGCCCACGTGCCGATGGGCCGGGCGATGCTCAAGAGCTGGAACTTCGACCCGGAGATCGTGCGCGCGGTGGGCGATCACGAAAAGATCCGCCAGGATCCGGGCGCCCACGAGCCGGTCTCCTACACCGACATCCTGCAGGCCGCCAACATCGAGTCCTACGGTGGCACCCGCCACCGCCTCGCCACCGTGGACCGGAGCGAGGTCCCGGCCTTTCGCCGCCTCACCGGCGACCCCGACCGGCTGACCCTGGACTGGGACACCGACGAGACCGGCCTGAACCACGTCAACCAGATCTTCGAGTAGGACCGCCCCTCGAGCAGGGGGCGGGACTCACTCCCACTCGATGGTGGCGGGGGGCTTGCCGGAGATGTCGTAGGTGACGCGCGAGATGCCGGGGATCTCGTTGATGATGCGGCGCGAGACGTGATCGAGGAACTCGTACGGGAGGTGGGCCCAGCGGGCGGTCATGAAGTCGATGGTCTCCACCGCGCGCAGCGCGACCACATAGTCGTAGCGCCGGCCGTCGCCCATCACCCCGACCGACTTCACCGGCAGGAACACCGCGAACGCCTGCGAGGTCCGGTCGTACAGATCGGCCTTGCGCAGTTCCTCGATGAAGATCGCATCCGCCCGGCGCAGCAGATCGGCGTATTCCTTCTTCACCTCACCGAGGATGCGCACGCCCAGGCCGGGCCCCGGGAACGGGTGACGGTAGACCATCTCGGTGGGCAGGCCCAGTTCGACACCGATCTTGCGCACCTCGTCCTTGAACAGCTCGCGCAGCGGCTCGACCAGACCGAGTTTCATGTTCTCCGGCAGGCCGCCCACGTTGTGGTGCGACTTGATCACATGGGCCTTGCCGGTCTTGGAGTCGGCCGACTCGATCACGTCGGGGTAGATCGTGCCCTGGGCCAGCCACTTCACGTTTTCCAGCTTGCCGGCCTCTTCGTCGAACACGTCGATGAACAGCCCGCCGATCACCTTGCGCTTGGCCTCGGGGTCCTCGATGCCGGCCAGCGCGCTCATGAAGCGGTCTTCGGCATCCACCCGGATCACGTTCACGCCCAGATGGCGGGCGAAGGTCGCCATCACCTGGTCGCCCTCGCCCTCGCGCAGCAGGCCGGTGTCCACGAACACGCACGTGAGCTGATCACCGATCGCCTTGTGCAGCAACGCGCCGACCACCGAGGAATCCACCCCGCCGGACAGGCCCAGCACCACGCGCTGGTCGCCGACCTGCTCGCGCACCCGCGCGGCCATGTCCTCGATGATGTTGTCGGCGGTCCACAGCGCCTCGCAGCCGCAGATCTCGTAGATGAAGCGTTCGAGGATCCGCTGCCCCTGGGTGGTATGCGTGACCTCGGGGTGGAACTGCACGCCGTAGAAGCCGCGGTCCGGGTCGGCCATGCCGGCGATTGGCGCCGAATCCGTGGAGGCCATCAGGCGGAAGCCCTCGGGCAGTTCGGTCACGTGGTCGCCGTGCGACATCCACACGTCGAGCATCCCGTAGCCCTCGGGCGTGGTGTGGTCCTCGATATTGCGGAGCAGCGGGGTATGGCCGCGGGCACGCACCTGGGCATAGCCGAACTCGCGGCGTTCGGAGGGTTCGACGCGCCCGCCCAGCTGTGCGGCCATGGTCTGCATGCCGTAGCAGATGCCCAGCACCGGCGCGCCCAGCTCGAACACCACGTCCTCGGCGCGCGGCGGTGCCTCGACGTTCACCGATTCGGGCCCGCCCGAAAGGATGATGCCGGTGGGCGCGAACGCGCGGATGTCCTCCGCCGGCATGTCCCAGGCATGCACCTCGGAATAGACTCCGGCCTCGCGGACGCGGCGGGCGATCAGCTGGGTGTACTGGGAACCGAAGTCCAGTACCAGAATGCGGTGGGCGTGCAGATCCTGGGTCATGTGGTTATCCACTGCCCCGGCCGGGTGGCCGGGGTCTGTGTCGGGGATCCGGCCGGCGGGCCGAATCAGTCCATGCGATAGTTCGGGGCTTCCTTGGTGATCGCCACGTCGTGCACGTGGCTCTCGCGCATGCCGGCGGCCGTCACGCGCACGAACTGTGGCTTGCTGCGCATTTCGGCGATGTTCTGCGCGCCCACGTAGCCCATCGAGGAGCGCAGGCCGCCCATCAGCTGATAGATGATGGCGACGATCGAACCCTTGTACGGCACCCGGCCCTCGATGCCTTCGGGGACAAACTTGTCGGCCGGGGCGTTCGGATCCTGGAAGTAGCGGTCGGAGGAACCCTGCTGCATCGCGCCCAGCGAGCCCATGCCGCGGTAGATCTTGTACGAGCGCCCCTGGTAGAGCTCGACCTCGCCCGGCGCCTCCTCGGTGCCGGCGAACATCGAGCCCAGCATCACGCAATGGGCGCCGGCGGCCACCGCCTTGGCGAGATCGCCGGAGAAGCGCACGCCGCCATCCGCGATCAGCGGGACGTCGGTCCCTTCCAGGGCCCCGGCCACCTCGGAGATCGCGGTGATCTGCGGCACGCCGACCCCGGCCACCACGCGGGTGGTGCAGATCGAGCCCGGGCCGATGCCGACCTTGACCCCGTCGGCACCGGCGGCCACCAGGTCCTTCGCCGCATCGGCGGTGGCGATGTTGCCGCCCACCACCTGCACGTCCGGGTAGTGTTTCTTCACCCAGGCCACGCGGTCGAGCACGCCCTGCGAGTGGCCATGCGCGGTGTCCACCACGACCAGGTCCACACCGGCCTCGACCAGCGCGGCCACGCGCTCGTCGGTGCCCTCGCCCACGCCCACCGCAGCGCCCACGCGCAGGCGGCCGCGCTCGTCCTTGCTGGCATACGGGTGTTCGGTGGACTTCTGGATATCCTTCACGGTGATCATGCCGCGCAGCTCGAAGGCGTCGTTGACCACCAGCACCTTCTCGATGCGGTGCTTGTGCAGCAGCCCGAGGATCTCCTCGCGCCCGGCACCCTCGCGCACGGTCACCAGGCGGTCGCGCGGGGTCATGATCTCGGAAACCGGGGCCTCCATGCGGGTCTCGAAACGCAGGTCGCGCGAGGTCACGATGCCGCGCAGATCGTTGCCGTCCACCACCGGCACGCCGGAGATGTGGCTGTCCCGGGTCAGCCGCACCACGTCGCCGATGGAAGCGTCGGGCCCCACGGTGATCGGTTCGCTGATCACCCCGCTCTCGTATTTCTTGACCTGCCAGACCTCGCGGGCCTGGGCCTCGGCCGGCATGTTCTTGTGCACGATGCCGATGCCGCCCTCCTGCGCCATGGCGATCGCCAGGCTGGCCTCGGTCACCGTATCCATGGCCGCGGAGACCAGCGGCGCGCTGAGCGTGATCCCGCGGCTGATCCGGGTGGAGATGTCGACGTCGCGGGGGATGACGTTCGAATGCCCGGGAATCAGCAGAACGTCATCGAAGGTCAGGGCTTCACCGAGTATCCGCATGCACCACTCCAGACAGGGCCCGGGGACCGGGAGGAAAGAGCCGGACAGTATAGAATCCGGGGCTTGACGGGTAAAGGCGGATCGGGCAGGTGCGTCGCATCCGCAGCGCTGCGAAGTTACCCTTGTATCTCCGCATTCCGAAGGGTCCAGACATGTCATCGACATCCCGTCTTGCCGGCCGCCGCCGGTTCCTGTTCCGCCTCCTGCCGGCAACCGCGCTGCTGCCCGCCGCACCCGCCGGCGCCGACTGGTGGGAACGCGGCCGCGAGGCCCTGGGAAGCCTGACCGGGGGCGACAATGGCAGCGCTCTCAGCCAGGGCGAGCGCATCGACGCCCTGCGCGAGGCGCTGTCCATCGCCACCCGCAACGCCACCGGCGAACTGGCGCGCCACAACGGCTTCTGGGGAAACCCGGAGGTGCGCATCCCGCTGCCCGGACTGGTGCAGTCCACGCGCGACACCCTCGACCGCTTCGGTGCGGCGGGCCCGGTCGACGACCTGCACGAACGCATGAACCGGGCCGCCGAGGACGCCGCCCCGCAGGCCCGCGAGCTGTTCCTGGACGCCATCGAGGACCTGACCCTGGACGAGGCCCGCGAGATCATCCAGGGCCCCGACGATGCCGCCACCCGCCACTTCGAGACCCGCATGAGCGACCCGCTGGCCGCGCGCATGGAGCCGGTCATCGACGAGGCCCTGCGCGAATCCGGTGCCATCAGCGCCTACAACGACCTGCTGGCCGAGGTCGAGGACATCCCGTTCGTCGCCGACATCGCCTTCGATCCGGTGGACCACGTACTGGGCTACGCGATGTCCGGTCTGTTCGACACCCTGGCGAAGGAAGAGGCGGCGCTGCGGGCCGACCCGGTCGGGCGCGGCACCGAACTTCTGGAACGCGTGTTCGGAGGCGGCGAATGAATGATTCCGCCGCGGTCCTGACCGTGGCCCAGCTGAACCAGTGCGCGGACGGACTGCTGCGCGACGGGCTGGGCTCGGTGCGGGTCGAGGGCGAGGTCTCCAACCTGCGCCGCTACCCGTCGGGCCACCAGTACTTCTCGCTGAAGGACGAGAACGCCAGCGTCAACTGCGTGCTGTTTCGCGGCAACGCCCGGCGCGCGGCGCCCTTCGCGGACGGCGACGCGGTGCAGGTGGGCGGGCGCGCGGGCATCTACCCCGCCCGCGGGCAGTTCCAGATCGTGGTCGAGCGGCTGGAGCCGGCCGGCGAGGGCCGGCTGCTGGCCGCCTTCCAGCGGCTGAAGAAGCAGCTCGAAGCCGAGGGCCTGTTCGACCCCGCGCGCAAGCGGCCGCTGCCGGCGCGGACCCATCGCCTGGGCGTAATCACCTCGGCCCAGGGCGATGTCCGCCACGACATCGAACGCACCCTGGCGCGGCGCTTCCCGCTGCTGCTGCCGGTCACGCTGTATCCCGTTGCGGTCCAGGGCGCCGCGGCGGCCGAACAGATCGTCGCCGCACTGCAGCGTGCCGGCGAGGAACGCGCGGTGGACGTGCTCCTGCTGGCACGCGGCGGCGGTTCGCTGGAGGACCTGCAGGCCTTCAACGAGGAGAGCGTGGCGCGCGCGATCGCGGACTGTCCGATCCCCGTAGTGACCGGCGTGGGCCACGAAAGCGACGTCACCATCGCCGATTTCGTCGCCGACCTGCGCGCCTCCACCCCCACCGCGGCGGCCGAGGCGGTCAGCCCCGACGGCCCCGCCCTGCGCCAGCAGCTCAACCAACTGCGCGCACGCCTGGAACAGCGGCTGGCGCGTCGCATCCACGAGGATCGCGCACGCCTGGAAGGGCTCGCCGGCCGCCTGCAGCGGCGCCATCCGCGGCAGATCCTGGAACGCAACCTCCAGCGCCTCGACGAGCAGCGCGAACGCCTGCAACGCGCCGGGCGGCTGCGTCTGGAACGCGCGGAACAGCGCCTGCAGCGCGCCCGCCTGCGCCTCGCCGGGGCCTCTCCCGGGGCGCGACTGAACCACGCCCGCCTGCGTCTGGACCACCGGCGCCAGCGGCTGCAGCAGGTACGCCCCGACCGCGATCTGGCGACCCGGCGCGAACGCCTCCACCGCCTGGATCAGCGCCTGCGCAGCGCGGCGCAGCGCCAGCTGGATGCACGCCGGCGCCAGTTCGAGGCGAGCCGGCGCCAGCTGCACTCGCTGGATCCCACCGCGGTACTGCGCCGCGGCTACGCCATCCTGTCCACCGAGGACGGCGGACTGCTGCGGGATGCCGCCGACGTGAACCGCGGAGACGCGGTTTCCGCCCGCCTGGCAAGCGGCCACGTCGATCTGACAGTGGTCCGCAGCCACCCGGCAACGGAAGAGCCCCAATGAGCCCGCACCCCGAAAAGCCCCGCGACCCGTTCGTCCGCGGCCCCGCCGAACCCGACCCCGCCGCGCTGGAGCGCGAGGTGGCCGCCGCGCTGGAGGAGGACCTCGGGCCCGGCGGCATGGCCGCCGACGTGACCGCGGCGCTGGTGCCGGCCGGGCGCCAGGCGCGCGCCTCGCTGTGGCTGCGCGAGGACGCCGTCCTCTGCGGCCAGCCCTGGGCGGAACGCGTGCTTGCCCGGCTGGACCCGAACCTGCGCATCGAATGGGCGGTCACCGAGGGCGAGACCTGCGCGGCCGAGACCCGGATCGCCCGCATCGAGGGCCCGGCCCGCGCGCTGCTGGCCGGCGAGCGCGCCGCCCTCAACCTGCTGCAGACCCTGTCCGGCACCGCCACCGAGACCGCCCGCTGGGTGGCGCGCCTGCAGGACCACCATGCGCGCATCCTCGACACCCGCAAGACCCTGCCCGGCCTGCGCCACGCGCAGAAGTACGCGGTGCGCATCGGCGGCGGCCACAACCACCGCCTGGGCCTGTGGGACGCGGTGCTGATCAAGGAAAACCACATCGCCGCCTGCGGCTCCATTGCCGCCGCGGTGGAGCAGGCGCGCACGCTGGGCGCCGGACGCTGGGTGGAGGTGGAGACGGAAAACCTCGACGAGGTCGACCAGGCGCTGGCCGCCGGGGCCGACGTGATCATGCTGGACGAGCTGGAACCCGCGAATCGCGCCGAAGCGGTGCGGCGCATCCGCGGGCGTGCGATCTCCGAGGCCTCCGGCGGGGTCTCCGCCGCGACCCTGCTGGAAGTCGCCGACTCGGGGGTGGACTACATCTCGGTGGGGGCGCTGACCAAGCACCTGCGGGCGGTGGACCTGTCGCTGCGTCTCGACAGCGACGCCTGACGCCCTACCACCACTTCTCGTATTTGAGCTGCGCCTCGGGAATGCCCCATTCGCCGAGCAGCGTGGCCATGTCCTCGATGAACTCGCGCGAACCGCAGAAATAGAACAGCGCGTCGCGCGGCAGCTCCAGCGACTCCAGCAACGAATGCGAGATCCGCCCGGTGTGCCCCAGCCAGTCCTCCGCCTCGCGGGTCACGGTCAGGGTCACGTCGATGTTGTCGGCCTGCGCCAGGCGCTCCAGCTCCTCGGGGAACAGCACCTCGTCCTGACGCGCCACGCTGTAGACCAGGTGCGCATTCACATCGGGGGCCGACTGGTGCACATAGCGCAGGATGCTGAACAGCGGGGTCACCCCGATGCCGGCCCCCAGCAAGACCACGTTGTCGGCCATGCCGTGTTCGAAGCAGAAATCCCCCTGCCCCGGCGTGATGTAGACGGTGTCGCCCTCGCGCGCCGCGGTGTGCAGATGATGGGTGGCCGCATGGTGATCGGCGTACTTGATGGCCAGCTCCAGGCGGCCGTCATCGTGCGGCGCGGAGACCACCGAATAGCCGCCGACGAAGGGCTTGGCATCGCCCTGCGGGATCACCAGGTCCAGCCACTGACCGGCACGCGAGACGAAGCGCTGCGGGTCCGCCGCCAGGGTAAAACTGCGGATCAGCGGGGTCACCTGCTCGATGCGCTCGATGCGCGCGGGCATGAAGTGATCGGGCAGCGAATCCAGGCCGTGTTCCATACGGGTTCCTTTTCTCGGGACGGGACGGGTGCCCGGCCGTTCGGGGTTGTTCGGAGTTATTCGGGGGTTGATTCGGGGTCGCCACGCAGCTGGCGACGGGCCTGCTGGTACAGCGCCTCCTGCTCGGCGAAATCGAGCGCGGACAACGACTGGCCCCGGCCTTCGGCCAGGGCCTCCATGCGCCGGTAGCGGGCCTCGAACTTGCGGGTACTGCCGCGCAGCGCGCCCTCCGGATCCACGCCCAGATGACGCGCCCAGTTGGACACCGCGAACAGCACGTCGCCGACCTCTTCGGCCACCGCGTCCGGATCGGCGCCGGCGGCCACGGCCTCGTTCACCTCGGCCATCTCCTCATGGATCTTGTCGACCACCGGCCCGGCGTCGTCCCAGTCGAAGCCGTCACGCGCGGCCCGCCGCTGGGTCTTGACCGCGCGGGCCAGCGCCGGCAGCGCCAGCGGGATGTCGTCCATCGAGCTGGCATGGCCCCGCTGCTCGCGGGAGGCGGCCTTGTCGGCCTCCCAGGCCGCCTCGCGTTCGGCATCGTCACCGAAGGCGTGGCCGGCAAACACGTGCGGATGGCGCCGCACCAGCTTGTCGGCGATCCCGCGGGCGACGTCATCCAGATCGAAGCGCCCGGCTTCCTCGGCGATGCGCGCCTGGAAGACCACCTGAAACAGCAGGTCCCCGAGTTCTTCCCGCAGCTCGGCGGTGGAGGCCGCGTCGCCGGCGTCACGCGCGACGGCGTCGGCCAGCTCATAGGCCTCTTCGAGGGTATGCGGGACGATGCTCGCGGCGGTCTGCGCACGGTCCCAGGCACAGCCGTGCTCGGGGTCGCGCAGTCGCGCCATGATCTCGCGCAGCCGGGTCAGGGGGTTGGATTCCGTCATGTGCGGGCAGTGTACGGACCGCGGTCGCCCCGCGCCAACGCCCCGATCCCGTGACGGAAAACCCGGCCCGGCGTAACGGCACGGGCCGGGCTCCGGCCGTGGGTCGGTGCGGCCCGCCGCGGACCCGGCGGTGACCTACTTCGGGTCGGCCGGGTTCAGGCGCGGATGGGTCTCCTCGCCCCACCACCAGACCAGGGCCCCGGACAGGAACATCGCGATCACCACGAACCAGAAGCCCCATTCCACCGAGCCGCCCAGATGCGCGACGATGCCCAGCCCCAGCGCGCCGATGCCGTAGCCCAGGTCGCGCCAGAAGCGGTAGGTCCCGATCGCCGATCCGCGCCAGTTGGGATGCGCGATGTCCGCGACCGCCGCACTCAGGTTGGGGTACAGCAGGGCCATGCCGAAGCCGGTGACCACCGCGGCGAACGACCACCAGATGACCCCGGTACCGAGCAGGGTCAGCCCAACCCCGGCGCCACAGATCCACATGCCCCAGACGATGGGCTTCATGCGGCCGATGTGATCGGACAGGCGCCCGGTGAAGAACTGCGAGCCGCCCCAGACGAAGCCGTAGATGCCGACGATCCAGCCGATCGCCGCCAGACCGAGCCCCTGCTGGTACAGGAACACCGGATAGAACACCCACACCAGCGCGTCCACGAACTTCTCCACCAGCCCGGCCTGACTGAACGCCGCCATGCGCCGGTCGCGCCAGGACATCAGGGTGAACACCTGCCAGGTCGTGGGTGCATCGGGGATGTTCTGCGGATAACGCGCCACCGGCCCGTCGTTGCGACCGGCCGCATGGCGGGCCCCCTCGGCCTTCGCCCAGTCAATGGTCTCGCGCACCAGCAGGAAGGTCATCACGATCGCCAGCGCGATCACCACCAGGCCAAAGACCAGCAGGCCGACGCGCGGGCCAAGGGCAGACGCCATGTACCCGGTGACGATGCCGGCCACGGCCACGCCGACATAGCCGGAGAACTCGTTCATGCCCATGGTGAAGCCGCGCTCGTTCGCCCGGGTGATGTCCATCTTGGCGGTCTGCGTCATCGACCAGGCCAGACCCTGGTTCACGCCCAGCAGCACCGTGGCGGCGACGATCCAGCCCCAGGTCGGGGCGTACAGGATCATGAACGGGATCGGGATGGCGGACAGCCAGCCCAGCAGCAGGACATTCTTGCGGCCCATGCGCTCGGACAGCCGGCCGGCAACGAAATTGAGCGCGCCCTTCACGATCCCGAAGGCCACCACGAAAGCCGTCAGCAGCATGAACGAGCCCTCGGCCACGCCGAACTCGTCCTCCGCCAGCGCCGGGATGACCGTGCGCATCATCCCGATGGTCAGGCCGACGAAAAACACCTGGATCAGCTGCTGGCTGAACTGCCCGAGGTTCTCGCGGATCCCGTGCGTGATGTGATCGTAGGCCTCG
This sequence comes from Thioalkalivibrio sp. ALgr3, assembly GCF_000377325.1. Classification (NCBI taxonomy): domain Bacteria; kingdom Pseudomonadati; phylum Pseudomonadota; class Gammaproteobacteria; order Chromatiales; family Ectothiorhodospiraceae; genus Thioalkalivibrio; species Thioalkalivibrio sp. ALgr3. Next base: position 46,082 of record NZ_KB897980.1, read on the forward strand.
GCGGCCTTGTGCTTGTCCATGTTCCGGTTTCCTCTGGAAATGCGTTATCTCGCGGCCGGGGCCCCGGCCGCGTCAGTCCCGCTCGTCGGCCAGCGGCAGGCCCGCGTGGCGCCATTCGGCCACGCCCTCCTCGATCCGCTGCGCGGCGATCCCGTGCTCGCCCAGCAGCGCCACCGCTTCCTTCGCCATCAGGCAGTAGGGGCCGCGGCAGTAGGCCACAACCGGGCGGTCACGCGGCAGCTCCTGCAGGCGTTCGTCCAGTTCCTCCAGCGGGATGGAGCGCGCACACGGCAGATGCCCGGCCGCGTACTCGACCCCGGGGCGCACGTCCAGCACCACCACCTCGCCACGCCGTGCCTGTTCCAGCAGCTCGTGGCCGGCGACCGGAGCCAGCTCGTCGGCGCGCTCGGTCAGCTCGCGGGTGGCCGCCTGCAGCTCCAGCAGGCGCTCCTCCGCCAGCGAACGCAGCATCACCCAGAAATCCGCCACATGCCGGTCGACCAGACGGTAATGGACATGGCGTCCGGCGCGCCGTGCGGTCACCAGCCGGGCCTCGCGCAGGGCCTTGAGGTGGGCACTGACCAGCTTGACGCTGATGTCGGTGTCCGCCGCCAGCTGCTCGACGGTCTTCTCGCCCTGCACCAGCACCTCGATCAGCTCCAGGCGCTTGGGGCTGGCCGCGGCGCGCGTGATTCGCGCCACCTGCTCGTACAGCACGTCCTTCAGTTCGCGCTTGTCCATCGCGGGACACTCTACATTCCAATATTCGTTGGAATGCACGATATACTGGGCCGGCCACCCGAAACAACCCCGCCCTTCCCAGGCCCTTCGGCCCGTGTGCCTTTGTTGCGTACAGCCATTTCCTGAGTAGATTGGTCAACAATTCATTCAGCACATGCTGATTCGCTGAATGAAGCGACAATGCCCGAGGGCATCTTCCGCAAACTGAGGAGGTCGTTATGAGCAATCTGATCCAGAACTTTCCGCCGGACGGCGTGGTGACCATCAACCGGGTCATCCTGAAGCCGGAATACAGCATCGACGACCTGCAGGAACGCGTGGCCGTGCTGTGCGAGAACGTGAAGACCTATCACTCGGACACCGGCTTCGTCGGGGGCTTCGTGGCCCTGAACTCCGGTGCGGTCTCCAACGAGGGCTCCACCATCGGCCAGGCCGTGGAAAGCCCGATGAAGGACAAGGAAGCGCTGATCATCACCTTCTGGCGCACGATGGAGGAACATGAGGCCTCCCATCGCAGCGAGACCTTCCAGCCCCTGTTCCAGGAAGTGCTGGAGCTGTGCGAGAACGGCAACGAGGAAATCGCCTACGAAATGCTGTGGTCCGGGGCGGCCTACGATCCCGAAGAAGCGAAAGCCGCGCGCGAGGCGAAGGAGACCCACGCGGCCTGATCCCGGGCGTCTCTCCGGACACCCCTTCGTACGTGAAGCGTGAACTTGCCGGGGCCTGCGGGCCCCGGCTTTTTTGTGCGCGCGACGCGGGGGTGCGGGATGCACCGGCCGTGACCGGAGCCCCGGGAATCGGTCAGTCGCGGTCGCGCTCTTCGGCGGGGGCGGAGGATTTCCTGTCCTCCGGCTTGTCCTCCGAAGCGAGGGTGTGGGTCTCGGGATCGTAGCGATCCTTCAGTTCGTCCTTGAGGGTCCCCTCCCACAGCGGGATGCCGACGAAATAGCCGGCGCGGCCGATCAGGTGCGCGGCCACCGGGGCAGTCAGGATGATGAACACCACGATCGCCAGCGCGCGGGCGGTGACGGCGCCGTCATCGAAGAACACCGCGGCCGCCACCACCATGGTGCCGCCACCGAGCGCGCCGGCCTTGGTGGTCGCATGCATACGGGTCAGCAGGTCGGGCATGCGCAGCGCGCCCAGCGCCGCCAGCAGCATCAGCAGCGAGCCCAGCAACAAAAGGAAGGCGGTGATCCACTCAATCATCACTGCGGTAACCTCCCTTCTCCAGATACCGCGCGAAGCCCACCGCGGCGAGGAACGCGGTCAGCGCCAGCACCACGGCCACGTCGAGGAAGTTGGCCATGCCGGTCGCCACCGCATGCGTGGCGATGAACCCCACCGTCAGCGAGGCGATCAGTTCCAGCGCCACGACCCGGTCCGGCAGGCTGGGGCCCTTGATCAGGCGTATGAAGATGATCACCAGCGCCAGGCTGAGGATCACGAAGGTCGCGTTCACGGCCCAGTCGAGAATCGGCATCAGTCGATCAACTCCATCACGCGGCTTTCCATGTCCCGCAGTTCCTGCCGCAGCTTGTCCTCGTCCTGCAGGTACATCGCATGGATATACAGCACCTTGCGATCGGTGGAGACATCCAGACTCAGCGTGCCCGGGGTCACCGAGATCAGGTTGGCCAGCACGGTGATCTGCGCATCGGTATGGGCCCGCAGCGGGAACGCGATCACACCGGGCTTCATCAAATGGGTGGGCGTCAGGACGTCCCAGGCCACCACCAGGTTGGCCTTGATCAGATCATAGATGAAGAACGCGATGAAGGAGATCACCTTCGGCACCTTCCAGAAGAAGCTGCTGTGATCCGCCTTGCGGTTGAACGCGACCCACAGGGCCATGTAGCTGAACACCAGACCGGACAGCAGGCTGGTCGCGGTGAAGCTGCCCGTGAGCATCATCCAGGCCAGGGCCAGCAGGAGGTTGAGTGCGAGCAGGTTCATTGCGCGTCGCCCCCCAGAATCGCCTCGACATAGGCATCCACGTCCAGCATCTGCTCACCGGCGGCCATGGCCAGCTGCAGGAACGGCTCGGCCGCCACGCCCATCAGCACCGCCAGCCCGGCCAGGGCGGCCACCGGCGCATACAGCAGCCACAGCCCCCCGCGCTCGGGCCAGGCCGGCCCGTTCGCCGGGGCCTGCTCGCCGCGCGGGTCGGCCTTCCAGAACGCCTCGGCCCAGATCTTGACCATGGAGTAGAACGTCAGCAGGCCGGTGATCAGCGCGATCGCCACGATCCAGTAGGCCTCGATCTCCAGACCCGCGCGCACCAGCATCAGCTTGACCAGAAACCCGGACAGCGGCGGCAGCCCGGCCAGCGACAGCGCCGAGATCAGGAACAGCACCGACAGTCCGGGGTGCGTGCGGTACAGCCCGCCAAGATCCTTCAGCTCGTGGGTGCCACGGGCGAAATAGGAGATCCCGCTGATCAGGAACAGGTTGGTCTTGACGATGCTGTGATGGAGGATGAACAGCAGCGAACCGGCCAGCGCCAGCGGGGTATGCAGGGCCAGGCCCATGATGATGTAGCCGATCTGGCTGACGCTGTGGAAGGCCAGGATGCGGCGGAACTCGAACTGCGCCGCCGCGCCCAGCACGCCCACCAGCATGGTGAAGCCGGAGCCCCACAGCAGGATGTTCTGGGTGACCTCCGGGGCCTCGGTGAACATCAGGGTGAAGAAGCGGATCAGCGCGTACACCCCGACCTTGGTCAGCAGCGCGGCGAAGATCGCCGAGATCGCCACCGGCGGGGTGTGGTAGGAGGCCGGCAGCCAGAAGAACAGCGGGAATGCCGCGGCCTTGATCGCGAAGGCGACCATGAACAGCACGCCCACCACGGTCACCAGACCGGTGTTCTCGGCCTCGCCCATGTAGGCCGCCAGCTCCGCCATGTTCAGGGTGCCGAACAGGCCGTAGGTCAGACCCACCGCGGCCAGCAGGATCAGCGACGACACCAGGTTGAGGGTGACGTACTTGATCGCCCCCTCCATCTGCGCGCGCTCGCCGCCCAGGATCAGCAGCGCGAACGACGCGACCAGCAGGACCTCGATCCACACGTACAGGTTGAAGATGTCCCCGGTCAGGAAAGCCCCGGCGACCCCGGCGAGCAGCAGCTGCAGCAGCGGGTGGTAGCCGAAGCGCTCGTGATCCGGGGTCATCGAGACCAGCGAATACAGCGCGACGATCAGCCCCATCACGCCGGTCAGCAGGACCATGGTCGCACTCAGCAGGTCGGCCGCCAGCACGATGCCGAACGGCGCCTGCCAGCTCCCCATGTGCATGGCCAGCACGCCGTCGTTCCACACCGCCACCAGCAGCCAGATGCCGGCGGCGGTCAGGGCGACGCCACCCAGCACGCCCACCGCGCGCTGCACCCCGCGCCACTGCCAGAAGGCCAGCGCGAGGCTCCCGAAAAACAGGGGGATGATGACCGGAAGGGCGACCTCGAGCCTCACGTGTCCGTATCCTTCATTTCGTCCAGGTCATCCGCGCCCACCACCTCGTAGGCGCGATGGATCAGCACCACCGCAAAGGCGAGCACGCCAAAGCTGATGACGATCGCGGTGAGGATCAGGGCCTGCGGCAGCGGGTCGGCCACCGCGCCGTCGGGCGTGAGCATGCCCTCCGGGATCAGCGGCGGCGCGCCCCGGGTCAGGCCCGAGGTGGCGAAAATCAGCAGGTTGGCGGCGTTGGACAGCAGGATCAGGCCGATCACCAGCTTGACCAGGCTGCGCCGCAGCATCAGGTAGGTGGCCGTGGCGAACAGTACGCCCACCAGGATCGCGAGCAGGGGTTCCGCAGTCATTCTTCCGCCTCCGCCAGGGCCAGGACGATGGTCAGCACGGTGCCGATCACCACGAGGTACACGCCGATGTCGAACACCAGCGGGGTGGAGAGCTTGAGCTCGCCGAACAGCGGGACCTCCACGTCCCACCACAGCGAGGTCAGGTAGGCGCGCCCCTGCAGCAGCGCGGGTACGCCCGACAGGGTCGCCAGCAGCAGACCGATGCCCAGCATGTTGCGCGGGTCGATGCGCAGGATGGCGCGCGCCTTGTAGACATCGAAGGCAAACATGTACAGCGCGAAGGCCATCGCCGCCACCAGACCGGCGATGAACCCGCCGCCCGGCTCGTCATGGCCGCGCAGCAGCAGGAACACCGAGAACAGCAGCAGCAGTGGCAGCAGCAGCCGCGTCCCCGTCTGCAGGATGAGCGAGCCGGCCATCATGACTTGCGGTCCTCCGCACGGCACTTGATCATCGCGTACACGCCCACCGCGGCCAGCGCGAGCACGAACAGCTCGCCCAGGGTGTCCAGGGCACGGAAGTCGACCAGGATCACGTTGACGATGTTGCGCCCGTAGGCCGACGGCTCGGACTCGGCGATGTGGTATTCGGAGATCGCCGGGAAGTACTGCACGCCCAGGGTGGCCATCAGCACCGCGGTCATGGTCACGCCTACCGCCAGCGAGGCGATCACGTCACGCACCCGCGTGAGCGGATTGGAGAACTTCAGGAAGCCCGGCAGGCGGAACAGCACCAGCACCAGCAGGATCACGGTCAGGGTCTCGACCAGGACCTGGGTGATCCCCAGATCCGGCGCGCTGAAGAACACGTAGATCAGCGCGACGCCGAAGCCCACGATGCCCAGCGAAGCCACCGCGGCCAGCCGCGAACTGGTGGTGGCCACGAAAATGGCGGCCAGTGCGACCAGGGCGACGATCACCCACTCGTGGATCAGGATGTCGTCGAAGCGCACCGAGATCTCGAAGCCGCCCAGGGCCGCAAACGTGCCCACCACCAGCGCGACCGTGGTCAGCATGGTGACCATCACGTAGGTGCGCAGGTAGCCGTTCTGCAGCACCCGCGTCTGGAACGACGAGAACCACACCAGTCCGTCCATGAAGCGCTCGTAGCCGCGCTCCGGCGCGATGCGCCCGGCCGGCACCATGATGCGTCCGATGCCGGCACGCACCGAATCCCAGAAGCGATAGATCACCAGACCCGCGGCCAGGCTCAGCAGCGACATGCCCAGCGGCAGATTGATGCCGTGCCACAGCTTGAGCTCCATCCCGGTATCGGCCCCGTGGATGGACATCGCGGTGGCCGCCACCAGCGGCTGCGCCAGCGCCGGGAACAGACCGAGGACCAGCCCCAGCACGGACAGTACCGCCGGCCCGGCCAGCATCGCACCCGGCGATTCATGCGGCGTGCGCTTGTATTCCCGACGCGCACCGAAGAACGGCCGCAGCCCGACGATCGCCGCCACCGCCACCACCAGGATGGCCGAGGCCAGCGCCAGCAACGGCAGGACCACGGCCAGCGCGTCGGGGGCGCCCAGGGCCGCCTCCAGCATCAGTTCCTTGCCGACGAAGCCGAACAGCGGCGGCAGCCCGGCCAGCGACAGCGCGGCGATCACCGAGAACGCCGCGGTCAGTGGCATCGCGCGGCGCAGCCCGCCCATGTTCGGGACTTCCTTCTCGCCGGTGCCGTGGTCGATGGAACCGGCGAGCATGAACAGCGCGCCCTTGTACAGCGAATGCGCCAGCAGGAAGGTCGCGCCGGCCATCGCGGCATACGGCGTCCCGATGCCGATCAGCATGGTCAGCGTGCCCAGCGCCATCACCGTGGAATAGGCCAGCAGCTTCTTGATCTCGGTGCTCTGGATGGCCATCCAGGCGCCGGTGAACATGGTCACCGCGCCGAACAGGCCCAGCGTCCAGGTCCACAGTTCGGTGCCGCCCAGCTCCGGGTTCAGGCGCGCCATCAGATAGACCCCCGCCTTCACCATGGTGGCCGAGTGCAGGTAGGCCGAGACCGGCGTGGGCGCGGCCATCGCGTTGGGCAGCCAGAAATGGAACGGGAACTGGGCCGACTTGGTGAAGGTGCCCAGCAGGATCAGGATCACCAGCGGCAGGTACAGCGCATGCTCGTGCAGCGAATCCTCGCCGGCCAGGATCTCCGAGAGCTCCCAGGACCCGGAGGCCACGCCCAGCAGCACCAGACCGGCGAGCAGCGCCAGACCGCCGCCCACCGTCACGATCAGGCCCTGCAGCGCGGCCTTGCGCGCCTTCAGCTGCTCATGGTTGAAGCCGATCAGCAGGTAGGAGGTGATGCTGGTCAGCTCCCAGAAGATGAACATCAGGATGATGTTGTCGGCCAGCACCAGCCCCAGCATGGAGCCCATGAACGACAGGATCAGCACGTAGAAGCGCCCGAGGTCGCGGTGCGCCTCGAGGTAGCGCCCGGCGTAGCTGACCACGAACACGCCGATGCCCGCGATCAGCAGCGCGAACATCAGCGACAGGCCGTCGATCAGGAAGGAGAACTGGACATCCAGCCCGGGCATCCACTGCCAGGCCAGGCGCACGCTCTCACCCGCCGCGACGGCGGGCAGGAAACTCGCGAAGTAGACGAACAGGGCCGCCGGCAACAGGGCCAGCACCCAGCCGCTGTGGCGCCCGGTCGCCCGATGCACCACGGGCGCCAGCGCCGCCACCACGAAGATTGAAAGAATCGCGAACAGCATCCAGACGGGGGTCCTGAAAGGGGATCGGGGAGCGCCCGCCGGGCGCCCGTCACGGGAGCGGGAAGGCTACCGGGTCAGCCCCGACAGCGCAACAGACCCCGCCCCCGGCCGGAGGGTCAGTTCAGCCAGTCACTGCGCCGACGGCGGGTCGGCAGGCGTGTGAGGATGATCCCCAGGATCGCGCTGCCCACGGCCACGGCGGCCCCGGTCATGAACCAGCGGCGGTCGCTGTCGGCGCGCATCACTTCGACCTGACGCCGGTAGTCCTCGGCGGCTTCGCGGGTCTCCAGGAGTTCCTCTTCCAGGCGCTCGTTGCGCCGCTGGATTTCCTGCGGCCGTTCGGCAATGTCGCGCAGCTCCTCGAGCTCTTCCTGCATGCCGGCCATGCGTTCGGACTGTTCTTCGACTTCGCGCTGCAGTGCATTGCGCTCGTCCAGCAGTTCGGCGATGCGGCCTTCCTGGTCGTCGGCGCCGGAACGGATCTCGGCCAGCTCCTCTTCCACCTCGGCGAGGCGTTCGCGCGCATGCGGCTGGTCCTGCAGGTAGCGGGTCAGGATCCATGCCTCGTTGCCACTGGGCAGACGGATACGGCTGTAGCCGCCGTCGTCCTCCAGCACCTGTACCTGGTCACCGGCATCCACCGAACTGACGATCCGCCCGCCCTGCGGACTGCTGTAAACGGCCGTCTCCAGACTGTCCGAGACGTATCGCGTCTGCGCCGCAGCCGGCGCAGTGCCTGCGACCATCAGGGCCCCCGCCAGCGACAGCACCACCAGCCCGTTTCGGATCTGCAACCTGCGCACCATGCCTTGCCTCGTCATTGGCCGCACCCGAGCGGGGCGCGGCGATGTTTCGGAAGAGGGATCATTCTAGGCAGGCGCTGGCGAATGTGCACGCATCCCTCCGGCTTCCGGTGACACGGTTCACGCCCCGTTGCGGCGCGCGGCCAGCCAGCGCCGGATGGCGGCCGGCACGAAGATGATCAGTTCGAAGGTCGCCGGCAGCAGACGCCGCAGTTGACAGGCCCCTACCGCCGCCAGGTACAGGATGCCCGCGAGCACGCCGAGCCCGGCACTCAGCACCCCCCCGGCGAGGATGCGGGTCGCCTGCAGAAAGCCCACCACCCACACCGGCACCAGCGCCAGCAGCAGCGGGATCAGCAGTCCCAGCGCCGCGCCGACCAGCTGTTCGGCATGACGGATGCCGGCTGGCAGGGCGCGTTCCTCGCCTTCCAGCAGCAGAGTGACCAGTTCATGCTGGTAGATGAGCCAGTCAAGATGGAACCCGGTGAACGCCGATACCGCCGCCACCAGGACCAGCACCGCGATGGACAGTCCGGCCAGCACCCGCGGCGCCCAGCCGCCGCCCTCCATCAGCGCATGCGGCAGGACCCGGGTCACGCCGCGGGTCTCGGCCAGGATCCATCCGGCCAGGGCGGCGGTCCCCAGCAGCAGGTACAGCATCCATTCCGACCCGGGTGCCATCGCGCCCGGTGCGTTGGCGGTCTCCGGGAACATGCCGGCCAGAGCCGGGCCGAAGACATGCTGATGGACCACCACGGCCAGCGCGGCCAGGGCCAGGCCGGCCGCGCCCATCAGCCACTGGGTCGCCGCCTGGGCATGCGCCGGGAGGGCGCGCCGGACCGGACGGTCGACCTCCTCGCAACGGCCCAGCGCCCGGTCCAGGCGCTCGCCCTGGCGCTCCAGCCGGGCCAGGCGTTCCTGTACCCGCTCCAGATTGCCGACCATCTCGCGCAAAGGGCTGTCCGCGCGTCGCCGGGCCGACAGCAGCGCGCTGGCCGAACGCCGCTGCTCCTCCAGCCCGGAGCGGGCGATGCGCAGTACGGTGTCCTCCATGTCCTGCGCCAGGCGCCGGCTTTCCGGCGTATCACTGGCAGGACCGCGCGCCAGGGCCTCCAGCCGTTCGACCCATTCGGGCTCCTGGATCAGCCGCTGCTCGTCGCGCTGATAGGCCTCGTCCAGCACGCGCAGCGTGTCGCGCGCCTGCTGCCGCAATGCCGGCAACTGGGCGAGGTCATGCCCGACCATCTCGGCATAACGACGCTCCAGCGCCTCTACCGCGGAATGGATGCGTTCGGCCTCCAGGCGCTCCAGATGCCCCCCATGCCAGTCGCGCACCGCATCCCGCAGATGCAGGACCTGGCGTCGCAGGGCGCACACACCCCGTGCGACCGCACCCGCCAGCGCCACGAGAAAACGCCGTAGCGGTTGTCGCGCAAGATCCAGCACACCAATGGCGATCACGATCGCCAGGATCCACAGCAGGACGGTAACCGCCACTCTTCCCCCTTTCGGTCCGCACCCGAAGCGACCGGAAGGCCGGCGTCCCCGGGAACGGTTTCGCGGTCTGTATGATGATCACGATTATGCACGACCCGTACCCGGCTCGCCGCCCGCACCACCGACGCAGGGCGATCGTCCCGGCCTCAAGTTCCGCGGGGCCGCGCCGATACCCCGATTAAATCTTCGGAGGATCCGCGATGCTTGATCTCGATCTCCTGTCCGGCCCGTCGGTGACCACCCGCGAGGAGCCGGAATGGCTGGATACCGGCTTCACCGCGGGCTGGATTCCGGCCTTCCGTCACCGGGGGAACGGCCAGGTCCATGCCAGTCAGCTGGAGGACGGGCGCCTGGCCAGCGCCCACATCCTGGACACCCTGCCCGCCGAGTGGGTGGCCGAACGCGACGCCCGGGGGCGCCCCGGCGCCCTGGTCCCGGAAGTCCAGGCCGGCTATCTGCGCGGGGACCGTTTCTTTACCCTTGCGGAGTTGCTGCGCTACCCGGCCGACGCCTGAACCGGCCTTTTCCCGCCGCCGTGCAGCGCGGCGGGAATTGCTTTTGCCCGCCGGTTTCGGTCCAATACCGGGCTTTTCCCCCGAGCATCTTTCAATGCAGAAGAATCAGTACGATCGCGATGAACTCCTGGCCTGCGGCTACGGCAACATGTTCGGCCCGGGCAATGCTCAGCTGCCGGTGCCCAACATGCTGATGATGGACCGGGTCACGGAGATCAACAGCGACGGCGGGCAGTTCGGCAAGGGCGAGATGGTGGCCGAGCTGGATATCCACCCCGATCAGTGGTTCTTCGCCTGCCACTTTCCGGGCGATCCGGTGATGCCCGGCTGCCTCGGGCTGGACGCGATGTGGCAGCTGGTGGGGTTCTATCTGGCATGGCTGGGCAACCCGGGGCGCGGGCGCGCGCTGGGCGTGGGCGAGGTGAAGTTCACCGGCCAGGTGCTCCCCACCGCGGAGCGGGTCACCTACCATGTGGAGATGAAGCGGGTGATCTCGCGCAAGCTGGTGCTGGGGATCGGCGACGGCACTGTGCAGGTGGACGGCCGCACGATCTACGAGGCCAGTGACCTGCGCGTCGGCCTGTTCACCTCCACCGAGAATTTCTGAGCGGCGTCACCCGGCAGCCGCGCCCGAGCCCCGGCCCGAGGCCGGGGGCAGCCCCAGAACGTCCCGATGCCCGACGCGCAGGCGGCAGCCGTCGCCGATCACTGCAGCCCGGCGCCGCGCGGCCCAGGCCCGAAAGTCCCCGGCCCGTGTCGGCTCCATGGCAGCCGCCGCTTCGGCCCAGCCGTCGATCAGGGCCCGCACCAGCGCCGGCCTGGCCGCATCCAGCTCCCACGGTGAGGCGGCCGCCTCCACGCGATAACCATGACGCTCCAGCGCCCGCTCCAGGTGCATCGCCGCCCCCGGACCCAGCGCCGGCCCGAAACCCTTGTCGGTGCCCTGGTGGCGATTGACCGCCGCCAGCAGGGCCGCATCCTCCGGATCCGGCTGCGACCATTCGATCCGGCCGTCGTAACTCAGCGCGAACAGCACCGCGGCCCCGCGCGCAGCACAGGCAGCGACCAGTGCATCCAGCCATCGGGCCGAAACCAGATCCAGCAGCGCCGCGCCGGTCACCAGCAACGGGGCGGGCGCCGCGCCCGGCAAGGCCGGAGGCGCGGCAGCGAAGTCCTCGACCCGCAGGTGTTCCACGCGTTCGCCGCCGGCGTCGCGGCGGGCCGCGTCCAGCAGGGAGGCATCATGATCCACCAGGGTCCAGAGCTGCGGGTCCGGCAGCCGCGGAGCGAGCCAGCGCAGATTCGAACCGGTGCCGCCACCCAGATCCAGCACCCGCAGCGGTGCCTCGTTCGCTCCCCGAACCCGCACCACCCACTCCGCGAGCGCGTCGGCCAGGGACGCCGGGCGCGCCGCATGATCCACGGGCTCGCGCAGGCCCAGCCAGTCGCGATCGAAGTGCTCGCTCATGGTGTCAGCTCGCGCAGCGCCCGATCCATCGCGACGACCGCCTGTGGCCAGTCGGGCATCTGCCGCGCGGCCCGTCGGCCGGCGGCCCCGGCGGCAAGCCAGGCCTCCGGGCGCTCCAGATAATCCGTCAGCGCGGCGCGCAACGCCGGGACGTCGCCCGGCGGCAGGCGGGCACCCGCGGCGGCCGGAACGGTGTACGGGATCGCGCCACCGGTGGTCGCGATCACCGGCAGGCCGCGCGCCATGGCCTCGGTATACACCATGCCGAACCCCTCGTATTCGCTGGGCAGGACGAACAGCGACGCGCCATCGAACCAGGCATCGAGATCGGCCTCGTCGCAGGTTCCGGTGACGGTGACCCGGTCCCGCAGACCGCTGTCCTCGATCTGCTGGCGCAGGCGACACACGAATCCCGGGTCGCGATCCGCCGGCCCGGCCAGTACCAGATGCCAGGCGCGATCCGTGAGTCCGGCCAGCGCGGCGATCAGGTGGTGCTGCCCCTTGCGCGGGATCAGGGCCCCCACCGCCAGCAGGCGCGGCGGCTCCCCGGGACCGGGTCCCGATGCCTCCGCCTGACGTTCCACACCGGGCGGGACCACCCGCAGACGCGGACGCTCGATTCCCCATCCGGCCAGCACGTCGGCGGTATACGCGCTGGTGGTGACGATCCCGCGGCTGCTTCGCAACCCGGCCCGCTCCAGCGCGAGGAGCTCGCGGCTGCGCGCGGGTTCCAGGCCGGTCTCCAGCCCGAGCGGGTGATGCACCAGCGCGAGCAGACGCAGCCGCTGGGCATGGCGCTCGAGCACCTCGGGGAAGGCGCCGCCCGCGAGGCCGTCGACCAGCACCCGCTGGCCGTCGGGGGCCGCCGCCAGGGCCGCATCCAGCGCCGCCGCAGCGTCCGCGGAGGGTCCGGGGAAGTCGCCCTGAAGCTCGTCGACTGCCGTCTGCCAGCCGCGCTCGCGCAGGCCCGCCAGCATGCGCGCATCGAACCGGTAGCCACCGGTGGGCTGATCCAGCGCCCCGGGAACCAGCAGGCGCAGATCGGCGGCCTCGCTCAAGGAGCCGCCTCGTAGGCGGCCCAGGCCACGTGGGATTCGTGCAGGGTCACGCAGACCGCGTCCAGGCCCCGTGCGGAAGCGCCCAGACGCTCCTCGTGGATGGCGGTGGCGATGCGTCCGTGAATCGCCCGGGCGAGGAATTCGGTTGTGGTGTTCTGCCCCTCGAACTCGGGTCGGTCGTCCAGGTTCTGGTAGTTCAGTTCCGCGAGGATGCTGCGCAGCACCTCGCCGGCCCGGCCGATGTCGACCACCAGACCGTCGTCATCCAGCTCGGCCCGGCGGAAGGTCACGTCCACCACGTAGGTGGCGCCGTGCAGGTTCTGCGCGGGACCGAACACCTCACCGGCGAAGCTGTGGGCAATCATGAAGTGATCGCGGACGTTCAGGCTGTACATGCGGGAGTCTCTCCTTGGCAATTCGGTCGGACTCGTTCAGACCCACACGGGGTCGGGATCGGGATAACGGATGCGATGGCACAGTGTCGTGGCGGCCTCGGGCCCGGCTACCCGCGGCATCACCCGCGGCAGGTCCTCGAAACGATCCTCGCCGCTGATCAGGACCTCCAGCGCCGGATCGGCGAGCAGCTCCAGCGCCAGCGCCAGACGCCGGTGATAATCCCAGCGCGCGGCGCGTGCCGGCGGGATACGGCCCACCTGGCTGCTGCGCAGCTCCAGACGCCGCGAATGAAACCCGGCTCCCAGCGGCAGGCTGACCGGCGCATCGCCATACCAGCTGGCCTCCACCACCCGGGCCTCGGTACCCGCCAGCTCCAGCGCCTGCACCAGCCCGTCGCCCTGACCGCTGCAATGGATCACCGCATCGCGCGACGCGGGAGGCAGCGCCTCGCGGGCATCCGCCGGCGTATGCAGCGTCAGTCCCAGCGCCCGCGCCGGTTCCGCCCGCGCGCGCTCGGGGTCGATCAGATCCACCTGCGTGCCCGGGATCGCACGGATCAGCCAGGCGCACAGGAACCCGACCACGCCCGCACCGATCACCGCCACCCGGTCGCCGGGACCCGGCCCGGCGTCCCACACGATGTTCACGGCCGTTTCCATGTTCGCCGCCAGTACCGCGCGCGCGTCCGGGACCGCGTCCGGGATCGGCACCAGCATGGAATCCGGCGCGTTGTAACGATCCTGGTGCGGGTGGAGACAGAACACCCGTTCGCCGGCACGCTCGCCGGACTCGACCACGCCAGCGCTGATGTAGCCGTATTTCACCGGCGCCGGGAAATCCCCTTCCTGCAGCGGTGCCCGCATCGCGGTGTACTGATCCGGCGGTACCCGCCCGCGAAACACCAGCGACTCGGTGCCGCGCGAGATCGCGCCATAGCGGGCCCGCACCCGGCACTCCCCGGAGGCCGGCGGCGGCAATTGCGCATCGCGGATCTCGCCCTCGCCGGGCGCGGTGATCCAGAAGGCTCGTGCGCGGTTCATGCGGGCTTTCGCGACCAGAGGGACACTGCGCCATCCTCCCGGTGAATGAAGCCTGCAGTGTAGCCGAGGAAAGCCCGTCCATGCCCGCCCCCACCGCCCTGCACAGGCCGCTCCGCTCCACCGATCTGGTTCTCGGCGGACTGCTGGCGCTGGGTGTTGCGACCCTCATTACGAGCCTGACCCCGGTCGGCCCCGCTCTGCTGCCCGCAACCGCCCTGCTCTGGGCGCTGCTGTGGGGGCTGCTGGTGACCGGTGCCGGGCACGCCGGCGGCCTGCCCGCGGTCCCCGGGCCCGGCAACCGCGTAACCCTGATGCGCGCGGCCCTCGCGGCCCCGGTCGGGGGCCTGGCGCTCCTCGCACCGATGCCCGCGTTCCCCCTGCCCGATGCCGGACTGGCCTGGGTCGTCGTCCTCGCCCTGCTGGTGCTGTTGCTGGATGGGCTCGACGGCGCCGTGGCACGGCGCAGCGGCACCGCGTCGGCGTTCGGCGCGCGTTTCGACATGGAACTGGACGCGGCACTCATCCTCGCGCTGTCCGTGCTTGCGTGGCAGCCCGGACCCGCTGGCCCCTGGGTGCTGGCAATCGGGGCCATGCGCTATCTGTTCGTGCTGGCCGGGCGCGGACTGCCCTGGCTGCGCGCGGATCTGCCGCCCAGCCGGCGCCGCCAGGCGGTGTGCGTGCTACAGACCCCGGCCCTGCTGATCGCGCTCACCCCTGCCGTTCCAGCGGCGGCGGCCGTCGCCGCAGCGGTCCTGGCGCTGGCCATGCTCACGGTTTCATTCGCCGCGGATATCGTCTATCTGTATCGGAACAGACCCGGTTCACATCCCCAGACCCCGGAGGAAACCCCATGAGCCACCGATTCCGCACCCTGGCCGCGACGGCCCTGCTGAGCCTGGCATCGGTGCTGCCCGGAACCAGCCTGGCAATGGACGAGTGGGAGATCGACACCGAACATTTCGCGGTGGGCTTCCTCGTCGATCATGCCGAGTTCGCCCGGGTCCTGGGCATGTTCCTCGAGGCCGAGGGGTCCTTCATGTTCGATCCCGACACGGGCGAGCTGGGCGAGGGGTATTTCGTCGTACAGACCGACAGCGTGTTCACCAACCACGAGGAACGCGACGACCATCTGCGCAACGAAGACTTCCTCGACGTGGAGAACTACCCCGAGATGCGGTTTACCGCCACCGACTACGAACCCACCGGGGAGGACAGCGGGCAGCTGACGGGGGATCTGGAACTGCTCGGCGAAACCCGGCCGATCACCCTGGACGTCACCATCAACAGGGTCGGACGCTACCCGTTTCCGCTGGGCGGCATCTTCTCCCGCCCCTACGTGCTGGGCGCCTCGATGCGGGGCGAATTCCAGCGCAGCGACTTCGGCATGGATTACGGACTGATCCGCAACATCGTGGGCGACACGGTGGAACTGATCATCGAATTCGAGGCACAGCGGCAGTAACCGCCCGGCCCCCCGCAAAAAAGGCCGGAGACCGTCGATCTCCGGCCCTGCCTCAGGCCGTGGTATTGACCAGCGTCCCGACATTGTCGGGCAGCGCTGCGGCCGCACCGGCCGCTGCTTCCACCCCGGCACTGCCCGAAACGTCGGGCATGCCGTCGATCAGCTGCGCCACCGCGGCTTCTTCGGCCTCCATGGCACGATTCATTACCGCGACATCCTTCTGCTGCATCAGGCTCGCCTGCTGCATCTGCACGGCCTGGGATACCGCTGCGTTGACATCCATGGGTACCTCCCTGGCGTTGACAGGCGTTTGCGAATGGACAGGACGCCTGCACCGACGTTAGCGGCGGCTACCGCTCAGACTTGAGGGTTCTCCGCAGCCTTTTTTCCGGATCCGGCGGGACGCGCGGTGAAGCGCCGCATCACGCCCCGGGCCACCCGGTCCTGCGGATCGATGGCAAAACCGGCGGCGGTCACTGCGGCTTCGGTATCCCGGTTGGGATGACAGCCACCGGCCACACAGGTCCAGGCCGGCTGCACATGGTCCTGCATCCGCGCCAGCAACGGACGCGTGTGGCGCACATGCTCCAGCATCCGCAGCTCGCCCTCCGCGCCAAGGACCCGCCGCACCTCGTTCAGGGCGGCGGGCGGATCCTGCACCGAACAGAACACCAGCCCGGATACCACCGCGTCGAACTGCCCCTCGACGAACGGCAGGGCCTCGGCGCGGGCCACCACCAGCGGCACCCCGGGAGCGCGACGCCGCGCACTCCGTAGCGCGAGGAAGTCCGGCTCCACGCCAATGACTTCCGCCGTCTGCGGATACAGCGGCAAATTGCGCCCGGTTCCGCAACCGACTTCCAGGATCCGTCCCCGGGCCCCGGATACCAGGCGCATCCGCCAGCGACGCAGGCCCAGCGCATCGGCCAGCACCATGAAGCCATCGTAAAGCCAGGGGATCTGTTCCAGTCCGCGCATGTACTCGTTCCGTATTGATTCACCGTCGGAGAAACCGTGAACTGTATCGCATGTCGCACCCGCAACCGGAACCTCTCTCCGGTTATCCCGTCACAGCTAACGAGTGGTGACGAAAAACCCTCCACGGGTGTTTCCGTAACCCCGGTCACGATGTGGCCACTGCATGGTGTTGACCCGGTCCCCGACCGGTACACCGAGACAACCGACTCCCTCCGTCACACGGTTGTTTCAGTACCTTGAGCCCGGCTTCCGGCCGGGCTTCTTTTTTTCGCCCTTCCCCTCCGCCGCCCCTTCAATTGACACGGATCAACAAAGAAGCGGTCTGGCCCCCCTCTGCGATGCGCAACCCGTCTCATTCTGTTACATGGTACAGGGTTCTATATCCACCATCGGAAAGGGTGTTCCCCATGACCAGCCTCAACTGGAGCTCCAATCTGGAACTCGGCCTGGATGTGATCGACGAACAGCACAAGCGGATCTTCGAATACCTGCAGCAGACCGAACATGCGATCGCCACCGAGAACGAACAGGAAGTGCGCGAGGTGGTGGACGGCCTTCTCGACTACACCTCGTCCCACCTGGTGTTCGAAGAGGGCCTGATGGAGAAGGCCGGTTACCCGGCCCTGGATGCCCACCGCAAGGTGCACGAGGCCTTTGCCGCACGCATCGAGAAGCTGCGCGGGGAACTGGAAAAGGGACACGACACCTTCGGCGTGGCGCGCAAGATCCGCTCGGATCTGGGCCTGTGGCTGATGAACCACATCAAGCGCGATGACCTCGACTATGTCCCCTATGTCCGACCGATCCTGGAAGGGGGCTGGCTGTCGCGCTGGAAGAAAAAGATCTTCGGCGGCTGATTCCGGACCAGAACGAAAAAGGCCCGGATCCAGTGCGTCTGGATCCGGGCCCTTGGAATATGGCGTCCCCACGGGGATTCGAACCCCGGTCGCTGCCGTGAAAGGGCAGTGTCCTAGGCCTCTAGACGATGGGGACGCAGAGGCAACGTCATGCTGCAAACTAGTCAGGAGGTCCTTGCGGCCTTTCACTTCCGCGGCTGCCTTTCGGACGATGCAGGATGGTTGTCACCACACCGTTGAAAACCAGCAGGAACCCCAGCGGGACCATTGCGACCAGTGGCTTGGACCATGTCTGCTCACCGGCAAACATCAACCCGAAACCGCCGAACAATCCCACAATCGACAAAACCAGCCCAACGTAGATGGAGATCATTCCAAAACGATGCATCGCTGATCCTGCCATTCGCCGTAATGGTGGAGCCAGGCGGGATCGAACCGCCGACCTCCTGCATGCCATGCAGGCGCTCTCCCAGCTGAGCTATGGCCCCGTAACCGGCGAGGTGCGTAATGTAGCCACACCCCTTATTCGTGTCAACCCGCTTGTGCGGAAATCTTTGCGATGGCCCGCTCGATCCGTTCCAGCGAGCGCTCGCGTCCGATCAGCACCAGCGTGTCGTCGATCGGTGGCGATACAGTACCGCCCGTCAGCGCCACACGCAATGGCTGGGCGACCTTGCCGAGCTTGAGTTCCAGCCGCTCGGCGGTGTGCTGCACCACCTCGTGCAGCGCCTCCTTGTCCCAGGCGCCGAGGGCACTGAAGCCGTCGTGCAGGGTTTGCAGTACCTCGCGGGCCTCCGGCGTCAGCTGCTTGCGCTCGGCCTTCGGATCGTATTCGTCGAAGTCGCGATAGAAATACACGCTGTTCTCGGCCATCTCGCGCAGCGTCCGCGCCCGTTCCCGCTGCGCCAGCACCACCTGCCGCAGTTCCGGCCCCTCGGCGGGATCCACGCCCAGCTGCCCGAGATGCCAGCCCAGCTCCAGCGCCACATGGTCGGGGTCCAGGGTCTTGATGTAGTGCTGATTCAGCCACAGCAGCTTGTCGGGGTTGATGGCCGAGGCGGACTGATTGACGTCCTCGATATCGAACAGGCGCACCAGCTCGTCCAGCGAGAAGATCTCCTGGTCCCCGTAGGCCCAGCCCAGCCGCACCAGATAGTTCAGCAGCGCCTCGGGCAGGTAGCCCTCCTCGCGGAACTGCATCACCGACACCGCCCCGTGGCGCTTGGACAGCTTCGCGCCGTCCGGCCCCATGATCATCGGCAGGTGCCCGTAACGCGGCGGTTCCACACCCAGGGCCCTGAGGATGTTGATCTGGCGCGGGGTATTGTTCAGGTGGTCGTCGCCACGCACCACATGGCTGATGCCCATGTCCATGTCGTCCACCACCACCGTGAGGTTGTAGGTCGGCGAACCGTCGGAGCGGGCGATGATCAGGTCGTCCAGCTCGCTGTTCTGGAACGCCACCTTGCCGCGCACCATGTCATCAACGATGGTGGCGCCCTCGTCCGGGGTGCGGAAACGGATCACCGGATCCACGCCCTCGCGCGGCTCGGTTCGGGCGCGACAGCGGCCGTCGTAGCGCGGCTTCTCCTTGCGCGCCTTCTGTTCCTCGCGCATCGCATCCAGCTCTTCCTTCGTGCAGTAGCAGCGATAGGCATGCCCGGAGGCCAGCAACTGGTCGATCACCTCGCGGTACCGGTCGAAACGCTCGGTCTGATAGAACGGCCCCTGGTCATAGGTCAGGCCCAGCCAGTTCATGCCCTCGAGGATCGCATTCACCGACTCGGCGGTACTGCGTTCGAGATCGGTGTCCTCGATACGCAGTACGAACTCGCCACCATGGTGGCGGGCGTAAAGCCAGGAGAACAGCGCGGTGCGGGCACCGCCTATGTGCAGATAGCCGGTCGGACTGGGGGCAAAACGGGTACGAAAGGCCATGCGCGAACACTCGCTTCCGGTAGTCAACAGGGCCACACAGGGTAGCAGACGACCGCGCCCTTGACCCCGCCCCGGACCGTCTACACTTCCTTCAGGGACCCCGAGACCCGGTCCCTGCGCCCTTCACCCGGAAAAGGAGATTCTCCGATGATCAGAAACCGGATCTTCATGGCCTCGTCCGTGGCCCTTGCCGCCGCGCTTGTCCTGCCCGTATCGGCGCTCGCCGATCGCCCGGCACCCGCCGAGGGGACCGAGGTCTACTTCATCAGCCCGCAGGATGGTGACACCGTCGAGGGCCCGGTACATGTACGCATGGGACTGCGCGGCATGGGGGTAGCCCCGGCCGGCGTCGACGCCGACAACACCGGGCACCACCACCTGCTCGTAAACAAGCCTCTGGACGAAGTGGACCTGGATGCCTCCCTGCCCTTCACGGACCACAAACACCACTTCGGAGGTGGTCAGACCGAAGGTGAGGTAGAACTGGAGCCCGGCACCCATACCCTGCAGCTGCTTTTCATGGACTATCGCCACATCAGCTTCGACCCGCCGGTGGTTTCCGAAAAAATCACCATCACGGTGGAATAGCGGCACCCATCAAAAAGGCCCCCTCCACGCATGGAGGGGGCCTCGAAAGCCTCGACGAAGGGGGCATCAGGGTTCAGCCGCTGAGCCCCCGATGGATCACGGCAGGGCCGGGATGGTGATGTCCGGCATCTCGCCGGTCAGGGCGTGCATGAACGCCTCGATGTCTTCCAGCTCGTCTTCCGTGAAGTCGGTGTCCAGCATCTCCTGACCCATGATTTCAATGGCTTCCTTCAGGGTCTCGGTCTCGCCATTGTTCATGTAGGGGTAGGTCAGGGCCACGTTGCGCAGCGTCGGGGTCTTGAAGGCGTACTTGTCGCGTTCCTCCCCGGTCACCAGATAGCGCCCCTTGTCCTCGGAACCGGGCACCTGGATCTGGTGGAAATTCGAGTCGGTCAACGCCGGGCCACGGTGGCAGGCCACGCAGCCGTTGTCCGCGAACAGGGCCATGCCGCGCTTCTGCTGCTCGGTCATCGCGTCGTCGTCACCCACCAGCCAGCGGTCCAGATCGGAGTTCGGCGTGTTCAGGGTACGCTGGAACGAGGCCAGGGCCTTGGCCACGTGATCGGTGTTCACGACGTTGTCGCCGTCATAATCCGGGTACGCCGCATCGAACATCTCGATGTACTCGGGGAAGTCCTCCAGGCGCGCGATCGCCTCTTCCAGCGGCATGGCCATCTCCACCGCATCCTGGATCGGACCCAGGGCCTGGCCTTCCAGGTCATCCTCGCGGCCATCCCAGAACTGGGCCTCGAAGAACCCGGAGTTCAGCACCGTCGGGCTGTTGCGCTCGCCCACCTGGCCGGCATGCCCAACGGCACGCGGGATGCGGTCGGCCCAGCCCAGCGCGGGGTTGTGGCAGGTGGCGCAGGAAATGACGCCCGAGCTGGAGATGCGCGGCTCGAAGAACAGGAACTTGCCCAGCTCCACCTTCTCGTCGGTCAGGGAATTGTCGGCCGGGATCGGCGGCAGGGCCGGCAGCGGCTCGAACATGTCGCGGTATTGATCGTAATCGCCGGCGAACGTCGGGGCGGAGAGGCCCAGTGCCACGGCCGTACAGGCCGAGACGAGCAGCCCCCGGAAAATGCGCTTCTTCTGCATGGTTCGCTCCTTTTTATTGGTCTGGATGCGGCCCGGCTGCAAACCGTCACCACATGGACTCAGTCTAAAAGAAACATCCCCCGTCACAGGCCGGCCGGCGGTGTAATCCTGCATAACCTTGATACAGATCAACCCGGCTCCGCCCTTGCCCGCGTGACGGGACGCGGTTACAGTCCGCCCGCCTTCAGGTGCCCCGGCCCACGACGCCGGGGATAATCGGGAAGCCGGTGCGTGAATCGACGTTCACAATGCCGGCACTGCCCCCGCAACGGTAGGTGAAGACAGGCGGATCCAGTGCCACTGCGGCGCATCCACGGGATGCCCGCGGGAAGGCGATCCGCCCGGGATGTCCTGCATCCCCTTCGCGAGTCCGGAGACCGGCCTGGAGGAAACCCGACGCCGCGGCGGGCGGCCGAGCGGGCCGGGGCCGGCGTGTCCGCCGCCCCCTGCTCCCTTGCCCGACTGCCGGCGTCGTTTCATCCACGGCGTGCGGGGTCGCACGTCCAGGGGAGCAACACAACAATGAAGCGTATCCATCTCCGACCGGGGCGGCCTGCCGTGCCGGCCCTGGCCACCCTGTGCCTGATGACGGCCGCGGGCATCGCTCCGGCGCAGGCCGGTTTCGAATTCGGCGACGCGGAAGATGGCCTGCAGGTCACCCTGGATCCGCTGATCCAGGGCCGCTACAGCTACGAGCATGATCCGGAGGGCTCCAGCAGCGAATTCGATTTCCGGCGCGCCTGGCTGGACACCTCGGGCACCCTGTTCCACCCCGAACTGAGCTTTCGCCTGCAGCCGGATTTCAGCAGCGGCGAGCTGTCCATGCGCGACATCTGGCTGCAGTACGGCCCGGGCGAACACCTGGGCCTGCGGGCCGGCCAGTTCACCGTCCCCTTCGGTCTGGCGCGGGACATCGGCGGCCCCAACCGCCTGTTCACCGAACTGAGCATCGCCGGCAACCAGTTCGAGATCCCGGCCGGACGCGACACCGGCCTCGCCCTGCTGGGCGGCGCGGGCGACGACCGCGCCTGGGCCATCGGCGTGTTTGACGGCCGCGGGCGCCTGGATCAGCGCGACAACCGGCCCTCCACCTCCGCGCACCTGTTCAGCGCCCGCGGCGCCTGGGCCCCGGTGGGATCGGTCCCGCGCGACAACACCACGGTGGGCCGGGCCGTGGAGCGCACCGTTGCCCTGGGCGCCGGCCTTCAGGCCGCCAGCCGCAACCACCTGCGCGACTGGAGCCGCGGGCAGGAGGACACGGTCGACCGGCAGCGCGCCGACTGGGTCACCGCCACCGCCGATGCGGTGGTCAAGTTCGGCCATACCTCGCTGTCGCTGGCGGCCTACCGCCGCAATGTCTCCCCCGACCGCACCGCGAGCTACCACGACCTGGGGGCCGAGCTGGAACTGGCGCAGTCGCTGCCGCTGGAGGGCCTCGAGCTCGCCGCCCGCCACGCGGTACTGCGCCACGACGCCGGCGACGACCTGAACGGGGATGAGCGCTGGCAGCGCGAATGGGGCGCCGGCCTCAACTGGTACCACCGGGGTCAGCGGCAGAAAACCCAGCTCATGTGGCTGGACCGCGACACCGACACCTCGAACTGGCAGCTGCACCTGCAGCACCAGTTCCGCTTCTGAACGAACAGGGAGAATCGCCATGCAACGGATGCCATCCACGCGCCGGTCGCTGACGGCCGGCCTGTCGCTGGCCCTGCTGCTCGCAGCGGCCGGCACCGCAGGCGCGGAAGACGAGATCAGCGTGCCGATGCCGGGCCCCTGGGGGAACGACTTTGCGGAGACCCTGGACGACCCGGCCGGGGTGGACGCCACCGAGGCCTTCCAGCGCTTCCGTCAGCAGAGCATGCAGGGCACCTCGGCCACCTACCGCAGCATCGAGCAGATCCTGCGCTACGACGCACCGTTCGCCGAACGCCTGCCCGACCTGGCCGACGAACTCGCGCGCCGGGCCGCCGACGTCGACACCTGGTTCGCCCGCGAGACACCGGCGCGGGACGGCGAACCCGGGGCCCTGCCCGCGGCCTGGGAGGACCCGGAGTTCGCCGACTACAAGGCGGCCTACCGCGAGGCGACCACCGAGCTGCAGCGCAAGGTGGAGGCGGCCAACGACCTGGAGGACGAGGCCTTCCAGCTTCGTGCCACCGAGGCGCTGAATGGGGTACGCCACCAGTGCCTCGCCTGCCACGACAACTTCCGCCGCCGCTGAACCACGCGGGAAAACGCGGGACGCCGCCCGGCGGCCCCTTTCCGTTATCCTGACCAGGAGCGCCCCGCCTTCGCCTGCAAGCAGGCTCCTACAAGTTCGCGACGATGTAGGAGCCTGCTTGCAGGCGAAAAGGCCCGTGCCCCACAACTTCCACCGGAGTCATTCCTGCCTGCGGAAGATCGGCGGCACCGCCGCTCAGTCCCCGTCCATGCCACGGTAACGGCGCACATGCGCCGGGTCGTACAGCGCACTGTCGCGGAAATCGCCCGGGTCCAGCGCCGGGCCCACCAGGATCAGCGCCGACCGCCGCGTGGTCAGGGCCTGCGCCCGTTCCGCGATATTCCCCAGCGAACCGCGCACCACGGTCTCGTCCGGCCAGCTGGCGCGGAAGACGATCGCCACCGGGCAGTCGCAGCCATAGTGCGGCCGCAGGTCCTCGACCACGGTCTCGATATTGTGCAGCGACAGGTGGATCGCGAGGGTCGCCCCGGTGGCGGCAAAGCTCGCCAGCCGTTCGCGCTCCGGCATGGAGGACGCCCGTCCCGGCGTGCGCGTCAGGACTACCGACTGCGCCACCTCCGGCACCGTCAGTTCCCGCCCCAGGGTCGCGGCGGCGGCGGAGAATGCCGGCACGCCGGGCGTGATGCTGTACTCGATCCCGGCCGCCTCCAGCCGGCGGATCTGCTCGCCCAGCGCGCTGTAGACCGACAGGTCGCCGGAGTGCAGGCGCGCCACGTCCTGGCCCGCCGCGTGGGCGCATTCGATCTCCTCCATGATCGCGTCCAGCGTCAGCGGCGCGGTGTTGACCACGCGCGCCCCCTCCGGGGCATGTTCCAGCACCGCCTCCGGCACCAGCGAACCGGCATACAGGCACACCGGGCAGGCCGCGATGCGATCGCGCCCGCGCAAGGTCAGCAGATCGGCCGCACCCGGCCCCGCTCCGACAAAATGAACCGTCATCACCCCTCCTCGAAAAGCCCGTCCGTCCCGTTCACCATGCGCACCGCGACCGCGCAGCTCGCCCGCGCGGAGAGCCGCCGCGGCAGCAGCAGGCGCGCCCCGTCGCCGGCCACCGCCAGCGCCGCCGCCTCCGCCACCGAACCGACCCCGGCGGCGGCACGCGAGCTCGCCGACTCCGTGGACAGGGCCGCGTCGCGCGCGGCCAGCGCGGCCGCCGACGCGAACACCGGCTCCAGCTCCAGGTCGCGCGCGGCCGTCCACAGCACCGGACTGTCGCCCTTGTGCGCCGGGGCCGCCAGCGGCCGGATCGCGATCGCCTCGCCGCCCCCCGCCCGCAACCCGGCGTGCGCCTCGGCCAGCACCTCGCGGACCAGCGCCTCCAGCTCGCCGGCCGTGCAGGCCGAGGCGAAGCCGACGCCAGGGATCACCCGGACACGCGCCCCGCTCGGCGTTTCCCTCAGCTCCGGCGCAGCGCCCACAGGGTCACCGGCCGCAGCGGCTGCCAGCCGGCCATGCCGCCCAGCGGCTCCGCGCGGCTGACGTTGATCCGCGTGAGCTCGCCGCCGTGGCGCTCGTGCGCCGCCGCCAGCACCGCGTCCCCTTCCACGGTCACGCTGCTGGCGACCAGCCGCCCGCCCGGGCGCAGCTGGCCCATGCAGTGCTCCACCAGCCCCGGCGTGGTCAGCCCGCCGCCGATGAAGATCGCATCGGGTGGCGGCAGGTCTTCCAGTGCCTCCGGCGCCCGCCCGTGGACGGGACGCAGCGCCGGCACCCCCAGCGTGCTGGCGTTGCGCGCGATGCGTTCCAGGCGCTCCGCGCGCGGCTCGATGGCCACGGCGGTGTTGGCCGGATCCGCCAGCATCCACTCGATGCCGATGGCACCGGAGCCGGCGCCCACGTCCCACAGCCGTTCGCCGCGACCGGGCGCCAGCAGGGCCAGCGCCAACGCCCGCACCTCGCGCTTGGTGATCTGACCGTCCTGCTCGAACTGCGCCTCCGGCCGGCCGGCGCTGGCGGCCAGCACCTGCGCCGCCGGCCCGGCCCGGCATTCCAGCGCCACGGTGTTCAGCGCCTCGATCGCGACCTCCGGCCAGGCCCCGGCGCAGGCGCTGACGACCGCCTCGCGGTCCGCGCCCAGCGACTGCAGCACGGTCAGGGTGGAATCGCCGAAGCCGAGCCCGGTCAGCCAGTGCGCCAGTTCCGCCGGGGTATCCCCGTCGCGGCTCAGGACCAGCAGTCGCGCGCCGTCATGCAGCCAGGGCCGCAGCGCCTCCATCGGCCGGCCGTGCACCGACAGGCAGCGGGTCTGCTGCAGCGGCCAGCCCATGCGCGCGGCGGCCAGACTGAACGCCGAGGGCGCCGGCCAGACGCAGGTCTGCGCGACCGGAAAACGCCGCATCAGGGTCGCGCCCACCCCGAACCAGAAGGGGTCGCCGCTGGCGAGCACGCACAGCGGCTGCCCGGCGCGCGCCTCGATCCAGTCCAGCGCGGTCTCCAGCGGCGACGGCCACACCAGCCGCTCCTGCCCCGGCCGCTCCGGCAGCATCTCCAGATGCCTGGCGCCGCCGATCACCGTCGCCGCCGTGTCCAGCGCCATGCGGGCATCCGGGGCCAGCCCCGCGAGCCCCTCTGCACCCACGCCGACGATGTTCAGCCATGGCGCTCGCTCCTCGTTCGTGGCTAGACTGGTCATCCTCATGAGCTCCCGTTCATCCACCGATACCGGCCCCGGGGCGACGCGCCCGCGGCAGATCCTGCTGCTGGGCGGCACTACCGAGGCTGCGGCGCTGGAACCGCTGCTGGACGGCCACCCGCGGCTGCACGCCACCGTGTCGCTGGCCGGACGCACGCGCAGGCCCGCACCCTCGCGACTGCCGCGGCGCACGGGCGGCTTCGGCGGCGCCGAGGGCCTCGCCGCCTGGCTGCGCGACCACGCCATCGACGCCGTGGTGGACGCCACCCACCCGTTCGCGCGGCAGATGTCGGCCAATGCCGTCGCCGCCACGCGCCACGCCGGCGTACCCCTGGCCCGGCTGACCCGGCCGCCGTGGCAGGCCGGCCCCGGGGATCACTGGCTGCGCGTGCCCGACCTGGAGGCCGCCGCCCGCGCGCTCCCCGGCCTCGGCCGGCGCGTGCTCATCACCACCGGGCGCCAGCACCTGGAGGCCTTCGCGGCCACGCCCGAGCTGGACTACGTGATCCGCACCATCGACCCGCCGGAACCGCCGCCGGCGCTGCCCCGGGTCACCTGGCTGCGGGCCCGCGGCCCGTTCAGCCTGGCCGACGAGCACCGGCTGCTGGAGACCCACGCCATCGACGTGCTGGTCACCAAGGACAGCGGCGGCGAGGCCACCGCCCCCAAGCTGCAGGCCGCGCGCGAACGCGGCATCCCGGTGGTGATGGTGGACCGGCCGCCGGACGCCCCCGGGGTGCCCCGCTTCCACGCCCCGCAGGCGGCCCTGGAGTGGCTGGAAGACCTCCCGCGCGTTCACTGCGACTCCGCCGACTCGACATAGCGCGGGGTGTACACGTGGCGCCGGCCGGAGGGGCGTTCCAGCACCCGGGTGGAGGCAGCACCGACGATCACCAGCGTGCTCATGTTGGCCGCCGCCGGATCCACCTCGCCGAGGGTGGCGACCCGCAGCTCCTCCCGCTCGCCGCGGCCCACCGCGGTGGCCAGCACCACCAGGGTGTCCGGGCCCTGGACCTCGCGCACGATGTCCAGCGCCGCACCCAGCTGCCACGGTCGCGCGCGCGAGATCGGGTTGTAGAAGGCCATGGCGAAGTCGGCCTCGGCCGCCAGCCGCACCCGGCGCCGGATCAGCGACCACGGCTTGAGATTGTCCGACAGCGAGATCGCGCAGAAATCGTTGCCCAGCGGCGCCCCCAGCCGCGCCGCGGCCGCCTGCATCGCCGACACCCCGGGCAGCACCTCCACCGCCACCGCATCCCAGCGGCCCGGCTGCGCGCCCTCCAGGGCCTCGAACACCGCCGCGGCCATCGCGAACACCCCGGGGTCACCCCCGGAGACCACTCCCACGTCGCGCCCCTCGGCGGCCATGTCCAGCGCATGCGCCGCGCGCGCCAGTTCCTCGCGGTTGTCGGAGGCATGCACGCGGTGATGTGCTCCGGCCACGCGCTCCAGATACGGCCCGTAGCCGACCAGATCGGTGGCATCGGCGAGCAGCGCGGTCACCTCCGGCGTGATCCATTCGGGGCCGGCCGGGCCGACCCCGACCACGGTCAGACGCCCGCTCATCGCCGCACCCCCTCGCCGTGGATCACGATCAGGGAGAAATACGGCGCTTCCCCGGGCGTCTCCTCGAGCGCCTCGACCAGCGGCCGCACCCGTTCCTCGTCGAAGCTCGCGCGTTCGATGTACCAGGCGCGCGCGGTCAGCCCCAGGCGCTCCAGCACGCGGCGGATCTTCGGCAGCTGCTTGCCGAGCTTCATGATCACCGCAGCCTGCGCGGGCGCGAGCGCCGCCTCCAGTTCCGCCTCCGGCAGCGTCCCCGGCACCACGCTCAGGGTGTCGTCGCGCATCACCAGCGGCGCCGGCAGTTGCGCCGCCGCGGCGATCGGCGAGATCACCCCGGGCACCACCTCGCTGCGGAAGCGCTCGCGCAGGCGCAGATGCACGTGCATGAACGAACCGTAGAAATACGGATCACCCTCGTTGAGCACGCAGACCGAACGGCCGGCCTCCAGATGCACCGCCAGGCGTTCGGCGCACTGGTCGAAGAACGCCTCGATGCGGCTGCGGTAGCTCTCCTCCTGGTGGGCGATCTCGTTGGTCACCGGATACTCCAGCGCCTCCTCGATCTGCCCGGGACCGATATGCGCATCCGCGATGCGCCGCGCCTGCCCGGTGGTCCCGCGCTTGCAGAAATACGCCACCACCGGCGCCTCGGCGATGCGCCGCGCGGCGCGGAAGGTCATCAGTTCGGGGTCCCCCGGACCGGTGCCGACCCCGCAGAGCACCCCGGGTTCGATCGTTCCGGGGGCGATCGTTCCGGGCCCGCTCGTCTCCGCCGCACTCATGCCGGCTCCCTCCCCAGGCCGTTGACCGCCCCGGCAGTGATCGCGCTGCCGCCGCGGCGCCCGGCCACGGTCAGGTATTCCAGCCCGAACGGGTTGTCCGCCAGCGCCTGCTTGCTCTCCACCGCGCCGACAAACCCCACCGGGATGCCGATCACCGCCGCCGGGCGCGGCGCGCCGTCGCGCAGCATCTCCAGCAGGCGGAACAGCGCGGTGGGCGCATTGCCGATGGCCACCACCGCGCCGGCCAGCTCGGGGCGCCACAGCTCCATCGCCGCGGCGCTGCGGGTGTTGTCCAGTTCGCGCGCCAGCTCCGGCACGCGCGCATCGCGCAGGGTGCAGCGCACCGGGTTGTCCGCCGGCAGGCGCGCGCGGGTGATGCCGTGGGCCACCATCTCGCTGTCGCACAGCACCGGGGCGCCGGCCTCCAGCGCCTGACGGAGCGCACTGCCGACACCCGGCGAGAAGCGGATGTCCTGCGCCAGATCGGGCATGCCGCAGCTGTGGATCATGCGTTCCACCGCCGCCACCAGATCCGCCGGGAAGCGCTCCAGGTCCGCCTCGGCGCGGATGATCGCGAACGACTCCGCATAGATCGCCTTCCCGTCGCGCTCGTAGCGCCAGGCCTCAGTCTCCGTCACGTTCGTCCTCCTCGCACAGCGCCGCGTCCACCGCGGCATTCCAGGCCTCGGGCCCGATCCGTTCCAGCATGGTCTGCAACTCCTCTCCAGCATTGCGTTGACGGGCGAACGCCCGCTCCAGCGCCGCGATCCGGGCGCGCGCCTGCGCCGGGGCCAGCCCGCTCCATTCAAGGGCCGCACCGGGCCGCGAGCGCAGCACCACGGCATGGCCGTCCGGCCGCGCGATCCACTCGACCACCCCGCCATCCGTCCGCGGCGGCGCCGCGCAGCGCTTGTCGCAGGCGGATACCTGCAGCCGCACCCCGCTCGCGGCCAGGGCCGGCATGCGCTGCACCAGCGCGGCCGCCTCGCTGCGCGCGGCGATGTGCGCCGAGGCGCAGCCCGGGTGCCCGACACAGGCATCCGCCGCCAGGCGCCGGTCGGCCGGCTCGGTCACCGCACCCAGTTCCCGCAGCAGTGGCTGCAGCTCCGGGACGGCCTCCGCGGCCACGCCGGTCACCAGCAGCGCCCGCCACGGCGTCAGGCGCAGGCCGCCGCCGCGCCGCTCCAGCCACGCGGCCAGACTCTCCAGCCGGTCGGCCTCGATCACGCCGAACGGGAAGACCGCCCCCACCCAGGCCCCGCCGGCCGCCGCGCCGAGCCAGTCCCCGACGCGCACCGGCGTGTCGGCGTTGGCGACCGCCCCTGGCGTCTCCCTCTCCGCGCCCGGCAGGCGCAGCGCCTCGCTTCCGGGCATGCCCACCGCGTCACGCAGCCGCCCCGGCGGCGGATCCAGCGCGGCGCGCTGCGCGAGGAACGCGCACAGGGTGCGCACCACCGCCGCCGGGGCGTGCTGCGCCGACACCTCGCCGAGCGGGGTCGCCGTGGCCGCGGTGCCTCCGGCCGCCAGGCGGAAACGAGGCCCCGCGCCGGCGAGCGGGTCCAGACGCAGATCCGCCGGCACCCCGCGCAGCGAGGCACGCCCGCCACCGTCGACCACCACACCCACCTTGGCCGGCAGATCCCGCAGCGCGGGCGCGTCGACGATCGCGGCGCTCACCGCGCGCGCCAGCGCCAGCACCTCCACCGCCTCCGGGTCGAGGTCCGGCACCGGCGCCGCCAGCACGTTGCGCCGCGCCTCGCGCTCCGCCTGCGCATCCACCAGTCCGGTGGGGGCCAGGGCCGCGCGCGCCGCGTCCAGGTCGCCGGCCGCCACGCCGCGCAGCTGCAGGTTGCCGCGCAGGGTCAGTTCCAGTTCGCCGTTGCCCAAACGCCGCGCGGTGTCCGCCAGCACCCGCGCCGCAGCCGCCCCCAGCCCCCCGATCGGGTGGCGCAGGCGCAGCAGATAGCCGTCCCCGGTGGCCATCGGCGCCGCCACCCCGGGGCAGGCCCCGCGCACTCGCGGCGGCTGCGGCGCCGCCGGACGGTTCATGAGCGCAGCCTCCGGCTGTGGGCCAGCAGATACCAGGCCCCGCCCGCCACGATCACACAGGCGGCGGCCAGTACCGCGAAGGTCGTGGTCCAGGCGACCGCGCTGACCCCCAGCAGGCCGTGGCGGAAGCCCTCGATCACGTAATAGAGCGGGTTCAGCTGCGCGATCCCCTGCCACGGATCGGCCAGGCGCTCCACCGGATAGAACAGCCCGCCGAGATAGATCAGCGGGGTCAGCACGAAGGTGCTGATCACCGAGGTATGGTCGAAGCTGCGCGCGTACAGGCCGTTGATCAGGCCCGCCAGCGAGAACAGCACCGCGGTGAGAAGCGCGATCCCCAGCACCGCCCCGGCGTGGTGCAGCTGCAGATCGCTGAACGGCAGCGCCACCGCCAGCACCAGCGCCCCGGCCAGCAGCCCGCGCAGTACCCCGGCGGTGGCAAACCCGGCCACCACCAGCCACGCCGGCATCGGCGCCACCAGGATCTCCTCGATGTGGCGCTGCAGGCGCGCGCCGAACAGCGCGAGGCTGCTGTTGCCGTAGGCGTTGGTGACCACCGCCAGCATCACCAGGCCCGGCAGGATGAAGTCGGCGTAGGACACGCCGCCCAGGGTGCCGATCTCGCGCCCCACCAGATGCCCCAGCACCGCGAGAAACAGCACCGCGGTCACCAGCGACGGCAGCAGGTTCTGCACCCAGCCGCGCAGGAAGCGGCGCACCTGCTTCACCACCAGCCCGCGCCAGGCGTACCAGTACAGCGCGGCGTTGTGCAGCGGGCTCATGCCGCGCCCTCCCCGCCGCGCTCGCGCAGCAGTTCGAGAAAGCGGGTCTCCAGCCGATTGCCCTTCTCGCGCAGCCCGGCGATGCGTACCCCGGCGGCGGTCAGTTCGGCGAACACCGGGTTCAGCTCGGTGCCCCGCGGCACGTCCACCTCCAGGGTGTGCGCATCCACCGGACGCAGGGTGCCGGCGGACAGCGCGAGCTCCCCGGGCCGCGCCAGCGGCTCGACCAGCTCCACCACCAGGGTCTGGAAGCGCAGCCCGCGCAGCAGCTCGCCGGTGCCGCCGCGGGCGATGATGCGCCCGCCATCGATGATGGCCAGCTCGCGGCACAGGCGCTCGGCCTCCTCCAGGTAATGCGTGGTCAGCAGGATGGTCACGCCATCCGCGTTCAGTTCCTGCAGCAGGGTCCAGAGGTCGTGGCGGGCCTCCAGGTCGACGCCGGCGGTGGGTTCGTCCAGCACCAGCAGGCGCGGCTGGTGCACCAGCGCGCGCGCCAGCAGCAGGCGCCGCTTGAAGCCCCCGGACAGCCCCCAGGCGGTCTGCCGGCGGCGGTCGGCCAGCCCCAGGCGCTCGCACAGTTCGTCGGTGCGGCGGCGCGCCTGGCGCGGCGACAGTCCGTAGTAGGCGCCCTGGGTCTCGATAATCTCGCCCACCGGCTCGAAGCTGTTGAAATTGACCTCCTGCGGCACCAGACCGACCAGACGCCGCGCCGCCACCGGCTCGCGCGCGACATCGTGGCCGAAGATCCGCACCGTGCCGCGCTCCAGGCGCAGCAGCGAGGTCAGCAGCCCGATCAGGGTGGTCTTGCCGGCGCCATTCGGCCCCAGCAGGCCGAAGAACGCCCCCGGGTCGACGTGCAGGCTGACCCCGTCCAGGCCGACCCGGCCACCGCGATAGCGCTTGGCGAGGTCGTCGATGGCGATGGCCGGGGCGCTCATCGCGTCACCTCCGGGGCATCCGCGCCGTCACCGGCCGTCCCCACCACCCGGCCCTGGCGATCCACCGCGACCACCTCCAGCGTGGTGTCGGGCAGCTGATAGCTGCGCGCCTGCTCCAGGGCCAGCGCCGCGATGCGGTCCCCCAGTGCCACGCCGGCCTCCTGACAGACGGCGAGGGCCTCGATGCTGGTGTTGCAGCCGCGGATCCGCCGCGCCAGCGCGGCATCCGCCCCGGCGGCCTCGGCGGTGGCGGCGATGAAATCCAGGTCGATCGCGCTGCTGCGGCTGTGGGTATCCGGGTGCCCGGCGGCGAACTTG
Organism: Thioalkalivibrio sp. ALgr3; assembly: GCF_000377325.1. Classification (NCBI taxonomy): domain Bacteria; kingdom Pseudomonadati; phylum Pseudomonadota; class Gammaproteobacteria; order Chromatiales; family Ectothiorhodospiraceae; genus Thioalkalivibrio; species Thioalkalivibrio sp. ALgr3. Next base: position 78,372 of record NZ_KB897980.1, read on the forward strand.
CCCAGCTTGGCGAAGCCCGCCACCAGCGCGACGCGCGGCAGCGGCTGGCGCCGCAGGTACTTGAGCGCCGCGCCGAAGAAATCGCCCATCTCCACCAGCCCCATCTCGTCCAGCCCGTAGCGCTCGCTCGCGGTGCGTTCGCTGGTGCCGCCGGTGCAGCAGGCGACCTGCCGCAGGCCGTTGGCCCGCGCCACGTCGATGGCCTGGTGGATGGAGGCGATGTAGGCGGAACAGGAGAAGGGCCGCACGATGCCGGTGGTGCCGAGGATGGAGATGCCGCCGAGGATGCCGAGGCGCGGATTCATGGTGCGCCGGGCGATGCGCTCGCCGCCATCCACGCCGAGCGTGACCCGGAACCCGCCCGCATGGCCCAGCTCGCGGGCCAGGCGTTCGAGGTGGTCGGTGATCATCCGGCGCGGCACCGGGTTGATCGCCGGCTCTCCCGGCGGCAGCACCAGGCCGCTGCGGGTCACCGTGCCCACCCCGGGTCCGGCGACGAAGGTCACCCCCGCGTCCGGCCGCGGCTCCACCCGCGCGCGGATCCGGGCGCCGTGGGTGGCATCGGGATCATCGCCGGCGTCCTTGATGACGGCCGCCTCGGCACCGCCCGGAACCCGCTCCAGCGACGCCAGCGCCAGGCTGACCACCTGGCCACGCGGCAGCACCACCTCCTGGCTCGTGGTGGCGCCGCCGCCCAGCGCCAGCCGCGCCGCCCCCAGGGCCGCCGCGGTCGCGCTGGTGCCGGTGGTCAGGCCGGTGCGCAGCGGCGCGGTGCCGTCGCGGCTCTCCGCGCGCATCGCTCCGGGTTGCGCGCCCGGCTCGGGTACGGGCTCAACCATGGATCCCGTCAACCGCGCCGAGGTCCATCGCGGGCGCCCCGGAAGCATCGCCGGTCAGCCGGGCGCGTTCGCCCACCACGTCGCCCACGATCAGCAGGCTGGGCGACTCCAGCGCCAGCGCCGCGGTGCGCCCGGGCAGGTCCCCCAGGGTGCCGGCGACCACGCGCTGCCCCGGCCGGGTCCCGTGCTCGATGATGGCGGCGGGCCGCGTGGCCGGGGCGCCGGCGGCGACCAGCCCGGCACAGATCTCCGCCAGCGGGTTCAGCCCCATGTAGATCACCACCGTCTGCCGCGGAGCGGCCAGCGCCTCCCAGTCCAGCTCGGTACTGCCGTTGCGCCGGTGCGCGGTCACGAACTGGCAGCGATGGGCATGATCGCGGTGGGTCAGCGGGATGCCGGCAAACGCCGCGCAGCCGCCGGCCGCGCTGATGCCGGGGATGACCCGCACCGGGATGCCGGCCGCCGCCAGTGCCGCCGCCTCCTCGCCACCACGGCCGAAGACATACGGATCTCCGCCCTTCAGCCGCACTACGTAACGCCCCTCGCGGGCGCGTTCGATCATCAGCGCGTTCAGCTCCTCCTGGCGCAGGCTGTGGTTGGAGCGCGCCTTGCCCACGTAGCAGCGTTCGGCCTGCGGACTGGCCATCGCGAGGATCGCCTCGGGGATCAGGCGGTCGTGCAGCAACACCTCGGCGTCGCGCAGCGCCGCGGCCGCGTCCAGCGTCAGCAGCCCGGGATCACCCGGCCCGGCGCCGACCAGATCCACACGGCCGGCGGCCGGCGAGTTGTCCGTGAACGCCCGACTCATGACGCGAACAGGGCCGCGGCCGCCTCCGGGTTGGAGGGGAACCAGGCGTGCAGGTAGGTGGCGGTCAGCCGGCCGTCGCGGTAGACCGCCTCGCCGGTGGAACCCGCCCCGCGGGCACGGGTGCAGTGCGCGACGGGTTCCAGTCCGACCTCGGCCCGGGTGTGGTGGAAGGTGTGGCCGCGCAGCTCGCCCTCCGGCAGCGGCGCCGCCTGCAGCCCGAGGCCCTGCAGCTTGTCCTCCAGACGCGCATGCCCCGGCAGCAGGCCGGCCATGGGCGCGGCGTGGCCGTCGCGGTCCGCCAGCTCTTCCAGCAGGTAGAGGAAGCCGCCACACTCGGCCAGGATCGGCCGGCCGGCCGCGTGATGCGCGGCCAGATCCGCCTTCAGGCCGGTGTTGGCCGCCAGTGCCTCCAGGTGCAGCTCGGGATAGCCGCCCGGCAGCCACACCGCATCCACCTGGGGCAGGCGATCGCCGGCCACCGGGGAGAAGAACTCCAGCCGCGCGCCCTGCGCACGCAGGAACTCGAGGTTGCCCGGATAGGTGAAGGCGAACGCCGCGTCGCGGGCGATGCCGATGCGCAGTCCGTCCAGCCGCGGGGCCCGTTCGCTCCCGGAGTGCGAGTCGGACTCCGCACCGGCGTCCGCTTCGGGGGCGAACGCCACCGGGGCCGGCAACTCGGTCACCCCGGCCTCGGCGATCGCCTGCGCGGCGGCCTCCAGACGGGCGTCCAGGTCGGCGACCTCGCCGGCCTGCACCAGCCCGAGGTGGCGGTCGGGCACGCTCAGGGCCTCATTGCGCTGGATCGCGCCAAAGAAATGCACGCTGTCCGGCGTGGCATCGCGCAGCATGCGCCCGTGTCCCGGGCTGCCGGTGCGGTTGGCGATCACCCCGGCCAGCGGCATCTCCGGGCGCCAGGTCGCCAGCCCGTGCACGATGGCGCCGAAGGTCTGGGCCATGCCGCCGGCATCCACCAGCGCCAGCACCGGCAAGCCGAAGGCGACCGCCAGGTCCGCGCCGGAGGGGTCGCCGTCGAACAGGCCCATGGAGCCCTCGACCAGGATCAGGTCGGCATCCTGCGCGGCGGCATGCAGCTTCGCCCGGCAGGCCGCCTCGCCCACCATCCACAGATGCAGCGGGTCCACCGGATGCCCGGAGGCCTGCTCCAGGATCATCGGATCGAGGAAATCCGGGCCGGTCTTGAACACCCGCACCCGGCGCCCCTGGTTGCGGTGGTAACGCGCGATCGCGGCGGTGACCGTGGTCTTGCCCTGCCCCGAGGCCGGCGCCGCCACGAACGCCGCCGGACAGCTCACCGTCACAGCTCGATGCCCTTCTGCGCCTTGATGCCGGCCTGGAAGGCGTGCTTGACGACCTGCAGTTCGGTCACCGTGTCGGCTGCGTCGATCAGGCCCTGCGGGGCCGCGCGGCCGGTGGTGATCACGTGCTGCATCTCAGGGCGCGCGGTAAGGTCCCGCACCACCTCGTCGACATCCAGATAGCCGTACTTCAGCGCGATGTGCAGCTCGTCCAGCAGCACCAGGTCGATGGCCGGATCGGTCAGCATGTCGCGGGCGTGGGCCCAGGCCTCGCGCGCGGCCTCGCCGTCCTTCTCGCGATCCTGGGTCTCCCAGGTGTAGCCCTCGCCCATCACGTGGTACTGCACGTTGTCCTGGCGCTTGAAGAAGGCCTCCTCGCCGGTGGCGAAACGGCCCTTGATGAACTGCACGATGCCCACCTGCATGTCGTGGCCCAGCGCGCGCGCCGCCATCCCGAAACCGGAGGAGCTCTTGCCCTTGCCGTTGCCGGTCAGCACCAGGAACACGCCGCGTTCCTCCTGCGCCTCGGCGATCTTGCGGTCCACCACTTCCTTCTTGCGCGCCATGCGCTCGGCGTGGCGGCGCGCGCGTTCGTCCTGATCACTCATGGTCCTGTTCCTCGATTGGGTTTGCGGCCATTGGGCGGCCGGCTCGGGTGTACTCAGTCGCCACCCTCGATCAACAGCATGCGGCCGGTCTCCGGGTCGCGGTAGACCTGGCCCATGGATTCGAAACCGGAGCCGGCCTCGCCGGCGCCGTCGGGCAGTTCGGGAACCTCCTCGCCGGCCTCGACGTCCACGCCGCCGGCTTCCTGCTGTTCCAGTCCGTCGTCGGCGGCCACCAGGGCCACGATCAGGCCGACCGCGAACACCAGCATGATGTCCGCGAGGTTAGCCAGCGGCCCCATGGGTTCCTCGTCCGGCGCGTCGAACCGGCTGGCGCGGTAGTGCGGGACCCTCATGCGGCCTCCATGCGTTCCATCGCGCCGTCATACCAGCGCCGGCGCAGGCGGCCGAGCAGGAAGCCGAGGATACCGATCAGCAGCCCCAGGACCGTGGTGTTGAAGGCCACGGTCACCGCCTGCGCCAGTACGTCGAGTTCGCCCCGGCCCATGGCCGCCAGCCCCGGTCCCAGCGGGATCAGCGTCCCCATCAGCCCCAGCATCGGGCCGATACGCGCCAGGAGGTCGGCACGGTCGATGCGCCGCCGCGCCAGGAACGCCAGGCGCTCGGCATTGCCGCTGGTCTCCAGGCGCCGCACCCCGCCGGTGCGCTCGCCCACGGCCTGTCCCAGCTCCCAGACGGCCACCGCGACCAGCACCAGCAGGCCGATGATCACCGGCTCCAGCAGCCAGCTCACCACCGTGTCCATCAGTTCCATCGTGATCGAGAACGACATTCGCGTTACCTCATCAATTTTTGTTCAGCGCTTTCTTAACGGCGCCGACCGGCGACGATGCCTCCGAGCAGCAGTACGAACAGGGCCCCGGAGACCAGCCAGGAGAGCCACGGCATGGCGCGCGCCTCGCCCGATTCGCGGCCGTCCTCGGCCTCCGCCGCCTCGACCTCGGCCGGCTCCGGGGCCTCCTGCATCTCGCGGGCATCCGGCTGTTCCAGCGGCTGGATCTCGGCCATGCGCGCCGGGTCGGTCTCGGCGGGCTCGCGTTCGATCTGCGCGGCCTCGCGCACGGCGTCGAAGGCCTCGGCCAGTTCCGCGTCGTCCAGGCGTTCGGCGACTTCGTCGAGCACGGGGTGATCCGGCCGCGTATGACCGCTGCCGGGCAGGCCGTGCTCGGCCACCAGTTCGGCGAAGTCCTCGGACAGCGCCTGCAGGACCTCGGGGTCGGCATCCCAGAACTCGCGGCTCGCGGCCACCAGCAGCGTGGCCTGCATGTGCGTCTTCACGTGCACCTTGTGGCCGTCTTCCAGAAACTCGTCGAGCCCCAGATCGTGCCGGTCCTGCAGATAGACGTCGTGTACGTGGTCCCATACCTCGGAACCGACCACGTGGGGGCTGGTCGCCTGCCAGCCCCACAGGTTGTTGACGAAATCGGCGGTGAAGGTCCGCGCCCCGGCATAGCCGTGATCCATCAGCGGCTCGATCCACTGCGGGTTCAGGTTCTGCCCGTGCAGCTCGGTCATCAGCGCACGCTGCAGGCTCTCCACGCGCGGGTTGTCGGGATCGGCATGCTGCAGGATGCGATTGTCCGGCGGCGTTCCGCGGGCGTGTTCCACCGCGGCCGACAGACCGCCCTGGAAGTCGAAGCCGTCGTCGTTGTCCAGCAGGCCGTAGAGATGGCTGGCCCGGCCCAGGTAGGTGCGGCCCACGCCTTCCAGACGCGCATCGAAGGCATCGTGAGCGGGCTCGCCGCGGGTCCCGGCGCCATAGGCATGCCCCATGCGCCGGGCATAGGCGTCGGCCAGCTCGGCACGATCCTCCCAGGCCCCGGAGCGGTCGGCCAGACGGTTCACCCCGGCGCCATAGGCCCCCGGCGCGGTGCCGAACACCCGCAGCGCGGCCTGACGGCCGGCCTCCGCCGCCTCCACGCCATCGGATTTAAGCGCCCGGGTATCGGCTACCCACTGGCTCGCCACGTCGTTGCGCTCCAGCGGCTCCCGGCCCGGATCCCTCAGGTCCTCGCCCAAGGGTTCCAGGGCCACGTCCAGCGCTTCGTCCAGGTGGGGATATTCGGCGCGGATGGTCTTCGACGAGCCGTCCAGGGCCAGGCGCGCGGCCTGATCCAGCCAGGCCAGCTGATCCTCGTAGAGATCGCGGAACAGCCCCGAGGTAGTGAACAGGGCATCCCGGCGACGCTCACGATCGGCCTCGTCGAGATCCATCAGCTTCAGGCCCTCGACGATCCCGCGGCTGTTCCAGTCGGGCTTGACACCAAGCATGTCGAGTCCGAAGGCCACCATCACGCCTTCGTCGCGCACGGTGTCGGAGGCCCACAGCACCACGGCCTCGCTGCCTTCGGCCTCGGGGTCGCCCTGCTCGCGGGCATCGGCCGCCAGGTCCTGGCCCAGGCTCCAGGCGATGCGGGTGGGCACCAGATCGGAGGACAGGGCGTGGAAATTGCGCCCGGTGGGCAGCACATCCGGGGTGCGCACCGGATCGTTGCCGCGGCTCGGCGGCACGAAGCGGCCCTCGAGCCCGGCCAGCAGGTTGGCTCCCTCATTGGCGGGCGAGCCCTCCAGGTCTTCGCGCATCGCCGCGTCCGGCTCCGCGTCGCCGGCCATCGAGTCGAGCATGGTGTCCACGGCCCCGCCATCCCAGTCGCGGGCCAGCACATGCAGTCCGAGGGGCATGTGCTCCTCCTGCATGTCGGTCACCCAGTGACCGATGTCGTGGACCATCAGCTCCTCGTCGAGGTCCGCCAGCCCACCCTCGTGAGCCGGATCATGGTCATGTCCGTGGTCATGATCGTGCCCGTGGTCATGATCGTGCCCGTGGTCATGATCGTGCCCGTGGTCATGATCGTGCCCGTGGTCGTGGTCATGCCCGTGATCATGGTCATGGTCATGGCCGTGGTCGTGGTCGTGGTCATGGCCGTGGTCGTGGTCATGCCCGTGATCATGGTCATGCCCGTGATCATGGTCATGGCCGTGGTCATGGTCATGCCCGTGGTCATGGTCATGCCCGTGGTCGTCACCACCATCATGCGCATGATCGTGATCATGGCTGTGGTCGTGGGCATCCATCGCCTCCTCGATGGTCTCGCTCAGACCAAGCTCCTCGATACGGGCCAGCAGCGTCTCCGCGGCACGGGCCTGAGTCGGCGAATTCGGATCGGTGCTCGCCTCGTAGCTTTCGACCAGCTGGCGCAGTTCCAGCAGGTCGTCGTAGAGCTCGGTGGTCGCCAGCGCCGGCGTCAGATGGCTGATGATCACGCCCTGGGCGCGACGCTTGGCCTGGATGCCCTCGCCCACGCCATCGACGATGTAGGGATACAGCACCGGCAACGGGCCGCCGAGGAGTTCAGGATAGTCGTCCGGGGCCAGCCCGGCGCGGCGCCGCGGCAGGAATTCGCGGGTGGAGTGGCGCCCCATGTAGACCAGCGCATCCGCCTCGAAATGGTCGCGCAGCCAGTGGTAGAAGCCCACGTACTGATGGGTGGGCGGGAACGTGGTGTTGGCGTGCAGCAGGCGCTCGCTGACTTCCCAGCCCCGCGGCGGCTGTGGGCCGATGAACACGTTGCCGTATTCGATCCCGGGGAAATGCATCGCCCCGTCGTGGGTCATGGCCTCGCCCGGGGGTTCGCCCCAGCCGCTCAGGCCCGGGATGCCGGTGCGCGTGAGGGCGTCGCGCAGGGATTCCGCCTGCGCCAGGTCGCCGCCGCCGTCCAGCAGCGCCTCCCACTCGCGCTCCAGCTGGTCGATCAGTGACTGCGCACGCTGCTGCGCGTCATGCGAGTAGTTCTGCACCATGTGGCGCAGATCGCCGATGCCGTTCTCCAGCGCGCGCTCCGCGGCGTCGGTCGCGCCCAGTTCGCGGGCCTTGAGCAGCCGCTCGTGCAGATAGCCCACCGGACCGTGCACCAGTTCGGCCTGTACGGTCTCCGGCAGGGTCTCGAAGTAGGAACGATAAGTCTCCGCATCCAGGCTGGCCACGCGGCCGGCGATGTCGGCGGCCGCGGCGGCATGTTCGGGCAGGTTGACGCCGCGATCCTGGATATCGTCCAGCAGGGCCTCGGCATCTTCCGGGTGATCCCCGGTGTCGTAGCCCGCGTCGCGCAGCAGATCCAGGGTCTCCAGCAGCGACTCGGGGACATCCAGCTTGTCGGCGCCGATGTTGTGGCGCCCCGGCGGATGGTTGTAGTAGACGATGGCCACACGCTTGTCGGCATTGGAACGCTCGCGCAGGCGCTGCCAGCGGGCCATGCGTTCGGCCACCGCGTCGACCCGTTCGCGGATCGGCTCGGAGAGCATCAGGCGCACGCCGGTGCGGTCGTCGATCTCGGGCTCGCCGGCGGCGGCCAGCACCGTGGGCTGGCTCACGCCCTGCAGTTCGGGCATGGCCACCTGGTAGTGGATGCTGTCCCAGGGGATGCCGTCATGCGCGACCCGCCATTCGCCCTCACTGCGCGAGGCCAGGCGCAGGCCCTTGACCACCGGCACGTCCAGCTCGCCCAGCGCCCCGGCAACCGCCTCGCGATTACCGCCGCCCCCGATCACGAAGTCCTGCAGGGAGACGATGCCGGCGAGATCGGCGGGTGCCGCCGACTGCGCCAGGTCCTCCACCGCCTGCCGGCTGGCGCCGCCCCAGCGCGCCAGCACGCCGAAGCACTGCAGATCGCGCGATTCCAGCGCGTCGCAGGCGGCATCCAGCAGTGCACGGTCGCCCGGCCGGTCGCCGGTGTCCAGGTCCAGCAGGGCGACCGCCGGGCGTTCATCCAGATCCATTGCGGCGGCGTCATCCACCGCGCGACCGTCGTGGTAGAAACGGATGGTCTCGCGCGGATCCGGCTGCGGCACGTCGATGTCGTGGCCGGCCTCGGCGGCCAGCCAGCGCATCAGGCCCTCCATGCTCTCCGGCGTACGCCCCTGGTAATACGCCCGGCCGGTGAGCCAGCCGGCCTGCTCGGGGAACGTCTGCCGCTGCTCCCGCAGGTGTTCGCGCGGATCCTCGTCGGCATCCGGGTTCTCCGCCAGCTCGGTCCGTTCGTCGTCTTCCAGACCGGCCAGCGGCTGCTCGCCGTCCAGGCGCGACAGAGCCGTCAGCTGCCGGTCGCTGTTGATCGCCAGCAGCGGGACTTCGGCATCCGGACCGCGCTCGCGCAGCAGCCGCGTCAGGCGGCCGACCTCGTCGCCCAGCACCGCCGCCACCAGCACGGCGTCCGCGTCCTCCCACAACGCGGTGACCTCGGAGTCATCCTTGTCGGCCAGCTGCTCCGGAGTGCGCAGGCGCACGTCGGATTCGGGGAAGGCCTCGAGGAAACGATGCGCCCCGGCCGTGACCTCGGCGGCGGAGCGATCCGAGACGATACCGAGGATATGCGGGGCCGGTTCCGTGTCCGCCGCCGGAACCCCCGGCAGCAGCAGCGCCAGCAACAGGGGGTAGCGTTTTTTCCATGTACTCATCATTCAACACCCGGATACGTGCACACACTGCCGCCGGGACACTCGAGGCGTCCCGACGGAGCGTGAAGAAAAGGAGATCGGCCGCGGGTCGCGTCAGCGTCGCGGCACTGTTGTCGATCGGGGCCTTCGCGGATCCGCCGTCACGGCGCCGCGGGCAGATTCAGCCGCCGGAGGCCTCGCGCCGAGCGGCGGGCTGCCACAGGACCTCGGAACCGTTCTCGTGGCGCGCCAGCACCCGGCACAGTACGAACAGCAGATCCGACAGGCGGTTGAGGTAGGCCAGCGAGCTGGGCCGCAGGGCCTCGTGGTGATTGACCGCGACCAGCCGCCGCTCGGCGCGGCGGCAGACGGTGCGGGCAATATGGCAATCCGCGGTGGCCGGGCCGCCCCCCGGGAGGATGAACTCCTCCAGCGGCGGCAGCTCGTCATTGAAGCCCTCGAGCTCGACATCGAGGCGCTCCACCGACGCCTCCGGCAGGGCCTGATGCCCCGGCACCGCCAGCTCCGCGCCCAGGTCGAACAGCTCATGCTGGATCAGCGACAGCGAACGCCGTACGTCCTCGGGCAGCTCGTGCACCAGCACCCGCCCGATGACGCTGTTCAGCTCGTCCACGTCACCAAAGGCTTCGACGCGATGCGAGTCCTTGTCCACGCGCGAGCCGTCACCCAGGCCGGTACGCCCCTCGTCACCCGTGCGGGTCGCGATCTTCGACAGTCGATTGCCCATGACCTTACCTCTGCTGCTGATAACGCAGTTTCACGAACGCGGCGCGGCCGGGGTTGTTATAACCGGCCTGGGTCTCGTAATCCCGATCGAAGACATTGGTCAGAGAGCCTTCCACCGTCCACTCGGGATCGAGGGCATACGCGGCGCGCAGGTTCATGGTGCCGTAGCCCGAGAGGCGCGTCTCGTTGTCGCCGCGGTCATAGCTGCGACTCCGGGCCAGGATGGTCCCACCCACGGAGAAGTCGCCGAACTGGCGATCCAGATCGAAGCGGGCCGAGACCGGGGCCCGGCGCGCCAGCTCATTACCCGTGTCCCGGTCCTCGGCGTCCAGCAGGGTCAGTGACACCCGCGAATTCCACGGCCCGAGGTCATGGCCGCCCTCAAGCTCCAGCCCGCGAATGCGCGCTTCGTCGACGTTTTCGGGCATCGGGAATCCCGTGATGAGGTCATCCACGCGGGTCTCGAAGACCGCGACGTCGACATACGCAAGACTCGCCGAGTACCTCGCTCCGAGCTCAAACGTTTCCGATTCCTCCGGAACCAGGTCCGGATTGCCCCGGAAGAATCCGACGTCCGGATGGTACAGGTCGTTGAACGTCGGGGCCTTGAACGCGGTGCCGTAGCTGGCGCGAAGCCGCAGGGCGTCCGTGGCCTGAAGACCCCAGGCAACCTGCCCGGTCGTCTCGTCGCCAAAATGCTCGTTGTCGTCGTGACGCAACGACCCCTCCAGCAGGTGATTCCCAAGGTCGGCCTGAATCAGGGCATAAGCAGCCACGTTATAGCGACTGGTTTCCTCATATTCTTCACCCCCCAGGAAATCCGGGTCGTCCACATCAATCCGATCCTCCCGGGCATCCAGACCTGCCGTTAACAGCAGCCGATCCGTCAAAGCAATCTCGTTCAGCCAGTCAACCGAGTCTCGGCGGGTGTCATATTGCGAACTAAAGTTTCCGTCGATATAGCGATCATTTTCGTCCCGACTGTGCGACACACTGATTTCAGTATCCCAGCGACTGGTAACCGGCATTCGGAAACCCGCACGGATTGCCGCATGCACAAAATCAGTGTAGTCATCACCCTCAGTACTATCGAATTCGGATTCACCTTCCGAGTACAAAACGTTCCCGAAGAGTTCGATCCCGTTGTCGAGGCGGTGGGCAACCTTGCCGGCCAGCGAGGTGTTGTCATAGCCATCCGGATCGTCGTCACCCACGTCGTCCTGCACGTCGATGCCCTCGGTATCGAACATACTGACGGACAGGCTGTAATCGGTGCGCCCGGTGCCGCCGGCCACACCGATTCCGGCCTCCCAGGTGCTGAAGCTGCCGGCGCCAAGGAAGGCATTGACCCGCGGCGGACCTTCGCGGCCCGCGCGGCTGAAGACCTGGGTCACCCCGCCGATGGCATCGGAGCCGTAGATGGAGGTGCGCGGCCCGCGCACGATCTCCACGCGGTCGATCTCCTCGGGCGGCAGGAACTGCCAGCTGGCACCGCCGGTGGTGGCCGACCCCATGCGCACGCCGTCGATCAGCATCAGGTGGTGATCGGATTCGGTGCCACGCAGGCGCACGCTGGACTGCTTGCCGAACGGGCCGGCGCTGGAGACGGAGACCCCGGCGCGTCCCTCCACCAGATCGGTGAACTGGCGCGGCTGCAGGCGCTCGATCTCTTCGCGGTCGATGACGGTCACCGAGGCGAGGGCCTCGTCGACGGTCTGGCTGAGACGGGTCGCGGTGACCTGAACGGGTTCCAGGGTCGCGGAATCGGGGCTGGTACCCGGCGCTTCGTCGGCCACGGCCGGGGACACGGCTGCAACGATGGCTGCGGAAAGGATACTGCGTTTCATGTCTTCGGATCTCCCGGCGAGCCGCCCGCACGCCGCTGGTTCACGGGGATCGCGCCGGCGCGAGGGAGGAAGACGAGGAACGCATTCCCGGCGGGAAACGGGTACGGGGACCCGTGGCGGGAACGGTCATCCGTCTCGCACGCCCTCCGCGTGCCGCACGACCATTCCCCGGCCGGTCTCCGGGCTGACGAGCGGGAGATTCCCGGCGGGCGGCGCCTTCCCGTGTCCATGACACAGTGGCATTCGGCCGCCAGCCTCGAGGATCCACTGCCGAAGGACTCCGGAATGGATCCGCGCTCGATCACCGTTGCGGGGGCAGCGCCGGACTCGCGCGTGAGCGCTCACCGGACTTCCCGTTTAACCCGGCGGCGAAACCGCCAGGGCACCGAGGAACGGGGCGCAGGGTACATGAGCCCCCCCTGATTTTCCACCCGTGCTCTCCGGCCGACCGCGCGGCGTTCAGGTCTGCCGCGCCTCCTCGGCCTGGCGATAGCGGGCGCCACGACGCAGCAGGCGGCCCCATTCCTTGTCCTGGACCATCGCGTCGAATTCCGGCGAGCGCTCGGCACGCAGGGCCACCGGGTGGGACTCGTCCCCGGTGTTCTGGGCCAGCATCGCCAGGCGCTCGGGGTTGGCCCCGTAGTGGGTCTCGAGAAAGCTGCGCATGCCGTCGGTCAGCGGCAGGTGGTAGACCCGGGTCAGGCGCAGCGCGAGCCACTCCGCCGCACGCCCGAGATCCTGGCGCACCATGCGCACCATCGCGGAGCCCAGCCCGGCCTTGGCGTCGGCGCTCATGCCCACGTACAGCCCGCCGAGATAGGCCGCGGGGCTGGAATAGATCGCCCGCTGGATACTGGGGTTGCTCAGCTCCACCAGCGGGTCGAGCAGCAGCGCCAGCTGGATGCCGATGCGCTTGGCGGTATCGCCGTCCAGCGGCTTCTTGCCGAAGAAGATGAAATCGCCCTCGCGCCGGATCTGCAGCTCCTCGAGATATTCACACAGACCGTCGGCCAGCCGGATCTTCTGATCATCGTCCAGTTCGATCAGCTCCTCCGACACCCGGATCCGCCGGGCCGAACGCTTCTGCCAGCGCTGAGCACCCTTGCGGTCCCGTTCGCGCCGGCGCAGGTTTTCCCAGCGTTCCACCGCATTGGCGTAACGGCTCTGCGCCTGCATCAGGCGGTCCCGGGCTTCACGCAGTTCTTCCACCTGCGACATCGCGGCACCGAGGATACGGCCGTCGGGGCTCTTCACGTCCGGCTCCGCCTCCAGCATGGTCCGCAGGCCGGCCAGCACCTGCTGTCCCATGACCGGCAGGGGTTCGCGCAGATGCTGCTGAGTGATGCCACTGGTCTCGCTCTGCGCCAGCAGCATCCCCAGCGAGCGGAGACGGCTGATCACCCCGGCCTGGGCCACGCGGAAGCGGTTGCTCTGGTATTCCAGCCGGTCCAGCGCCCGGCCCAGCTGCCAGGGCCCCGACCATTCGAAACTCAGGCGCTTGATTTGGCGCCCGTTAACCAGCTCGAAGGCGAGCACGAAGATCGCCTGGACATCATCCAGGGTGCAGCGCGTAAGGTCATCCGCATCCGCCGCGGAGAACAGGCGTTCGAGAAACTGGTCGATGCGGCGCACGCCGTCCTCGCGCGTCGGCGCGACCCCGCGCAGGCGGTCACGCAGCAGCTCGGCGAGATCCGAATCCTCGGCGTGCAGCCGCTCCAGCGCGGCCATGCGCGCGTCGGCGGTGGCCTCCACCAGGTCCGCGACCCGCGCATGCAGCCCCAGACGCCGATAGATCTCGATCTGCTCGGCGGTAGAGGCCAGCGTCGGGTCGCCGGTCATTTCGCGCACCGCGACCGCCACCGCCTCCGGGGAGACCTCCACCTCGTGTAGCAGCACCGCCGCCGACTGGCGCCGCCGCATGTCCGGCGTCATCTCGCCCATGGCCAGGTCACGGGTCGCGAACAGCAGATCCGGCAGCAGATCGATGGTATTGCGCAGCTGGACCTGCGAGCGCTCCTGACGCCGCCCGCGGGTCGCATCGGCGACAAAGCGCGCGATCAGGCCGATCACCCCGAACAGCAGGGTGTAGACCGCGAAGAAGACGAAGTTCTGGGTGGGAGCCGCATGGCCGAACCCGAGGAAATAGCCGCCCTGCATCGCGAGGAAGGTCACGGGGCCGGCCGCCCACAAAAGCTGCAGCAGGTTCAGCGACCACGGGACCTTGCGGGCACTGGTCGCCACCTCGGTGATGCGGCTGCGTCCCGCAGCCTCGATCAGGACCTGGTCCTGATTCGACTCCTGCGTTTCGGGGGCCCCCGATGCCTCGGACTTGCGTTGACGAAAAAGGCGGAACACCCCTACTCCCCGAACACCGGAATCCCCGGTCAGTGTAAAGCTCGAATGCCCCGCACGTCGCCGTCAGAACGGCGGGGACCCACACTGGACCCGTGCCGGAGGCCGGGGTTCACCGCGCGGAAGAAATCAGCTCGTCCGCCGGCGGCACCGAACGCACCCCGGGGTCTTCGCGCCCGCAGAGATAGTCGCGGGTGAGCGGAACGGCATCCTGCCGACGCGCCATCTGGATATGGAACACCACCTGCTTCCACCAGCGGAAAGTGCCCTCGCAGCTGGCCAGATAGAACTCCCACATGCGGCAGAAGCGCTCGTCGAAACTGGCCGCCGCCTCTTCACGGACTGCCTGAAAGCGCCGGTACCATTCGGCCAGGGTTTCGGCATAGTGCAGCCGCCAGAATTCGATGTCGGTGGTGTACAGCGGCGTGGGCTCCAGCGCTTCCATCACCTCGGACAGGGCGGGGGTGTAACCGCCGGGGAAGATGTATTTCTTCAGCCAAGGGTTGGCCGTGCCCGGTGGCTCCTGGCGACCGATGGTGTGCAGCACCGCGATCCCGTCGGGCTTGAGCAGGTCGTTGACCCGCTGGAAAAAGGTGCCGTAGTTCGGCTGCCCCACGTGTTCGAACATGCCGACACTGACGATCCGGTCGTACTGATCGTCGTGCTCGCGATAGTCCTGGTACAGGAAGCGCACCTTGTCCTCCAGACCCCGGCGCTTCGCTTCGTCCTGCGCTACCCGCAGCTGCTCGCGCGACAGGGTGATGCCATCGACCCGGACATCCGCGTGCTCGGCCAGATACATCGCCAGCCCGCCCCAGCCGCAGCCGATGTCCAGCACGCGCATGCCCGGCTCCAGGCACAGTTTCTGGCGCAGGACCTCGCACTTGGCCTGCTGCGCCTCCTCCAGGCTCATCCCCGGCTCGGCGAAATAGGCGCAGCTGTAGAACATCCCCTCGTCCAGGAACCGCCGGAACAGCCATTCGTCCACGTCGTAGTGGTGAGAGATGTTCTTGTAGCTGCGCGCCACCCGGTTGCCCTGCTCCACGAGGGCGCGCAGCGAACGCGTCAGGAAACCGACCCGCTTCTGGAACATCGGCGCAAAATTGCGCATGGTCATATCAAGAAAGACCCGCAGCCCTTCCGGACCGGGCGACCACAGCCCGTCCATGTAGGTCTCGCCCAGCTCGAAACCGGGATCCCGCGCAATGCGCTTCAGGGCGCCGGCATCATGCAGCTGCATGACCACTTCCGGCTCGCCGCTGCCAAAACGCTGCTCGGTGCCATCCGGGTGACGCAGGGTCAGCGTCCCGTAGCGAACATACTGTTCCAGCATCCGTTCAATCATTACTGAGTGCCCCCGATTCCCTGAAATCCGGCACGATTCCGTGTCCGGCTATTTTTATACTGAGTCTAACTCTCACCTCCGGGCCCGTCCAGTGGAGCCGGTCCGCACACCATCCGTTGTACCAACGCATCAAGCGTAGTGCATCCGGGAAACACCGCCACCGCGAGCGCCGGCGTAAAAACCCGCGGCGTCTTTCCACATTGCCGCAAACGGGCTACCCTCCGGACATGACCTTGCGCCCGACTCAAGCCTGCGATCAGTGCACCCTGCGTCAGCTCTGCCTGCCCATGGGTCTGCCGGATACCGAGCTGTGGCAGCTCGACGAGATCGTGCAGCAGCGCCGTCCGATCGAGAAGGGCAGCACGCTGTTCGCCATGGGGTCGCCGTTCGAATACCTGTATGCGGTGCGCACCGGCGCGATGAAAACGGTGCTGATGGGTGACGACGGGACCGAGCAGATCACCGGCTTCGCGCTGGCCGGCGAACTGCTGGGACTGGATGCCATTCACCAGGGGTCCCATCCGGTCACCGCCATCGCGCTGGAGTCCACCAGCGTCTGTGCGGTCCCGTGGTCGCTGGTGGATGATCTGTCCGGCCGCCTGCCCACGTTCCGGCAGCACCTGATGGGGGTGATGAGCCGCGGCCTGGCAAGCGAGGAGAACCTGCACGCCCTGCTCGGCCAGCGCAGCGCGGAGCAGCGTCTGGCAACGTTCCTGCTGTCGCTGTCGCAGCGCCACCAGGCACGCGGGCTGGCGGCCGACCGCTTCATCCTGCCGATGTCGCGCGCGGAGATCGCCAACCACCTGGGCCTGACGCAGGAAACCATCAGCCGGCTGTTCACGCAGATGCGGCGCCAGGGCCTGATCGAGCTGCACACCCGCGATCTGCACATCCCCGACCTGGATGCCCTGCGGACCACGGCCGGCGTCAGCACGTCCGCCGCCAGCAGTGCCTGACACCCGGGCCACCGGGGATTTCTGGTCGTTCGCCGAATCCGCCTGGAGCGATCCGGGGCTGCGCGATCGGTTGATGTCCTGGCAGGACCACCATGGCGCTGACGTGATTCGCGTGCTGTTCGCCGCCTGGCATCCCGGGGCGCTGACCACCGACGATCTCGATCGGCTGCACGCCCGGGCACGCGACTGGAGTACCCGCGCCACCCTCCGGATCCGGGCCCTGCGCCGACGCCTGCACACCCCCGAACGACATGCCCTGTACCGCGCCCTGCTGGAACTGGAATTGCGCGCGGAGCACCTGGGGGCGCTGCACCTGCTGCAGGAATGCCCGCCTCCGGCCGCCGACGCAGCCCCGCACCGGCGCCCGCGCGCGGACACCATCGGAGAGCGCCTCGCCCGCCTCGAACCCGGACTCCCGCCGGACGAACGCTCCGCAGGCGCCGCTGAACTCGCCTCGTCCTCGGTCCCGGGCCTCCCCTGAGCGGCCGCGTCGGCAAAACATCGACCACGCCCCGACCTCCCCTGCACGCAGCCCCCGGTTCCGGCTATCCTGACGGGTTCCACTCAGCCAGACGGCAACCGAACATGTCCGACGCAATGCGCGACCAGCTCCTCAAGACCGGCCTGGTCGACGAAAAGCAGGTCAAGAAGGCCCGCAGCGAACAGCACAAGGGCAAGAAAAAGGCCAAAAAGCCGAAGAAGGCGGGGCCACCCGCGGCCGAGCCCACGGCCGCCGAGCAGCGTCAGGCGGAACAGGCCGAACGCTCGCGGCGCAAGAACGAGGAACGCCAGGCCCGCGCCGCGCGCAAGGCCCTGACCGCCCAGCTGCGCGAGCTGGTCAGTTCCAACCTGTATCCGGTGCCCGCCGGCGAGGATGCCGAGGACTATCACTTCCAGCAGGGCGGGCGGATCCGCAGCCTGCCGGTCACGCCGGCCCTGCGGCGCCAGCTGGCCGACGGACGCGCCGCGATCGCCGGCCTCGACCACCGACCGGAGGCCGGTTTTCGCCTGGTGCCCCGCGAGACCGCGGATCGCATCCGCGAACGCGACCCGCAGTGGCCGCTGGTCATCCCGGCCGAGGAGGCCGCGGACAGCGAACCGGCCGCCGACGACCCGTATGCGGATCACGTGGTGCCCGACGACCTGATGTGGTGAGACTCCGCCGCGTCAGTCGTCGTCGGTGCGCTTGACGTCGGCGGCCGGCATGCCCCGCTGCTGCGGGCGTCGCACGCCCTCGTTATCCGTCGGCTGCGGCTCCATCTGGCGCTCGCCGAGGGCCTGAGGCGGACCGTCCTCCGCCTGTGGTTCGCCATCGCAACCGGCCAGCCACAGGCCGGCGGCCAGCAGCAGGGCCGGACTTATCTTCCGCATGTTCATGTCTTTCTCATCTCCTCCGAAGGCTTCGCCATCAGCGTGCCGGGGCAAGGGCGCGGCGCCAAGAACTCGGGTCGCAACCGGGGGCACGTCCGTTACGGGGTCACCCGGGTCCCGGCGGTCCCGGCGAGGAGGGCCGCGGCCGACTCCAGCGCCCCGATACCCGCGATGCGGCCGCCCGCGGCCACCCGCCGCGCCGCATCCAGCTTGGGCCCCATGGACCCCGGCGGCCATTCGGCCGGATCAATGTCGCTGGCCTTCAGGCGGTCCAGCCGCCGGGCCCGGTCCGTGCCCCAGTCGGCATAGACCGCATCGACATCGGTGAGCATCAGCAGGGCATCGGCCTCCACCTCGGCGGTCAGCAGGGCCGCAGCCAGATCCTTGTCCACCACCGCCTCCACGCCCGAGAGCCGGCCGTCGGCATCGCGCGCCACCGGCACCCCGCCGCCGCCGGCACACACCACCAGCGTCCCGCTGGCCGCCAGGGTCCGGATCGCGGGCACCCCCAGCAACGCGCGCGGCTCGGGCGAGCCCACCACCCGCCGCCAGGCCTTGCCGTCGCGGGCGATGCGCCAGCCACGCTCCTGTGCCAGGCGCCGCGCGGCCTCCTCGGCGTAGGTCGGTCCGATGAACTTGCTCGGCTCGTCGAAGGCCGGGTCCCGCGGGTCGACCTCGGTCTGCGTCAGCAGGCTTGCCACGCGATCATGTCCCAGTGCGTTGTGCAGCTCCTGCGCGAGGATATAGCCGATCATCCCGTGGCTCTCCGCACCCACCACGTCCAGCGGCCAGGCGATGCGGTCGCATTCCGCCTGGTTCGCCAGCAACCCCACCTGCGGGCCGTTGCCGTGGGTCACGATCACCTCGTGCTCCGCCGCCAGGCCGGCGATGGTCGCGGCCGCGCGCCGCGCGTTGTGCCGCTGATTCGCGGCCGAGGGCGTCTCCCCCCGCTGCAGCAGTGCGTTGCCCCCCAGGGCGACCACGATGCGCATGCCCGTACCTCCCGTCAGCCGTCAATGAGCCTGAATGCCTGCTGCCAGGCCTGCTCGATCCGTTCGAGTTCATGATCCTCGATCTCGCCGAACTGGCCGCGCTTGTTCCGTGACAGCCGCCCCTCGTTCTGGTGGAGAAGACGCAGCAGCAGATCCAGACGCCGATCCGGCAGATCCACGATCTCGCGCACCGCGCGGCGTGCAGCGTCATGACCGCGAAGGAAACGCAGTTCTTCCACCAGATCTTCCCGGACGGTGCGGGCCACCGTTTCCGCGAGGTATTCGGTCTGCGCCGTCAGATCGGGGTAGCGATAGTAACTGGCCACCTCTTCCGGATTCAGCAGCTCCAGCCGCCCTTCGGGGTCCAGATGGTAGTCGACCCGCTCCTCCATCAGCGGCCGCGAGTAACGCTCCAGCACCGCGTCGTATTCGGTAATCCGACGCAGCATGGTGGCCGATACCGGAAGCATGAGATCGCCTTCCACGAATCCGTCGCGATGCAGCAGATCGTGGATCAGGAAACGATGGAGCCGCCCGTTACCGTCTTCGAACGGGTGAATGAAGACAAAGCCGAACCCCACGGCCGCGGCACGAACCAGCGGCGAAAGTCCGCGACTCCGCGTAGCCACCGTCGCCAGGCCTTCCATCATCGAGACCAGCCATCCGGGCGGAGGGCATACGTAGTGCACACGCTGCGTGAAATCCGGCCGCTGCTCGCCCACGTAATTCTGGACAGAGCGAAAACCGCTTTCCGCATAGCGCGGGTCCACCACCAGATTCTGGCGCCGTGTCAGGCCGGCCTCGTCCAGCAGCTCCGCGAGCGGCACCCGCCCTGCTTCACGCAGCAATGCCACGAAGCGCTCGAGACGCCCGGAGACCGGTTCCGGCTCATGTTCGATCCCGTAGGTCGAGCGCGTTTCCTTGAGGTAGAGATAGTCGTTGGCCCGGGCAAACAGTTCCGGTGGAAATGCCCCGAGCAATCCGGACAGCTCCTCGGTCAGCGGCTGGGCAAGGGCGTCTTCAAGTCGCTGCGTCCGACGAATGACCGGGCAGAAATCACCATTGCCAAGAAGGTTGTCCCGGACCCGCCAGCGCCGGTCGAATTCCGGCTCCGCTGCGGTCAGGTAATGGTCAGGGTTCAGTGCATCCACATAGTTACCGCCCGCTGTCCGCGAGACCGCGAGGCGCTCCCCGGTCAGGCGTTCGTAGAAGAACCCCATCAGCCGCCGATAACGCCCGGTGGGCTTTTCGCTCACCGCCTCCTCGATCGGTGCGGGACCACAGGCGCGAAACAGGTCCGCGAGAACCGCCAGATTCACGCCCTCGTGCTTCAGGGCGAATTCGAGCTGGTTCGCGAGCGCATCCCCGGGGTCGTACTGCGGCGGATATTCGCGCCGGACCGCTCCGTCCTCCTGCCATGTTTCACGCAGGCGCGTGCCCGGACTCGACGACACGGGCAGAGGGGCGGACGGCAATCCGAATGTCCGAATCAGCCACCGATAACCCAATGAGCTCATACGCCGTATCCATGGTGTTCAATGGCCCCAGACTGCAACAAAACCGATTCAGGCGAAACATTTGTGTTATAAAAACCCAAACGCGCGACAAAACGATTACGCAGCCGTCGGTTGGTCAGGAAGCGTCGCCATAATCTTCGTGCAGCCAGTCGCGCAGGTCCTCGAACCCGGGGATGTCCTCGTCCCCGGTGGCCGGCGGCAGCTCGAAACCGTCGTGAAAGCCGCGGGCCCGGAACGGCTCCAGCAGCTCCGGGTCCCCGGAGATCACGTGCACCGGCACCGCCCACGAGGGGTCCGGGCCGGTGACCAGGGCCGCCGGCTGGTGGTCGCCCGGCATCAGGAACAGGGTGTCCTCGTCCACGTGGTCACGCGCCCAGTGGCCGCTGACCTCCAGCGAGTAGCGCACCGCCTCGGCGTAATGATCGCGGACGCGGTCAAAGTCCCGCCACAGCACCTCGGGGGCGGGCCCGGCGCCGGCCTGTTCGTGGAACACCCGCCCGTCGTCCATCGCATCCGGGTCGTCCAGCACGTCCAGCACCGGGGTCCACGGGGCGTGACTGCTGACCAGCGCGAGCATCGCGAACACCGGCGCCTCCCCGCCCTGCGGGTCCGGCCGCACGTCCTGTTCGAAGCGCCACCAGGTGAATTCGTCGGGCATGGTGACCCAGAAGAACGGGGGCCCGCGGTAGTCCATGCCGTCGCGGTCCAGGATCCGGTCCCAGCCGAACCAGCGCCCCTCCGGCCAGTCGAGGGTGATAGCCGGGGCCAGCATGGCCGTGTGGTGGCCGGTGGCCGCGAAGTCCTGCACCAGGGTCGCCCGCTCGCGCTCCTGCAGCCGGCGGTACTGCCCGGCATGCCGCACGGCCACGCCCGACAGCAGGGTGGCATGCGCCAGCCACGACTGCCCGCCGGCGATCGGGGCCTTCATCACCCCGGTCACCACGTGCAGATCCCGCGCGGCGAGATCCTGCTGCAGATCCTCCAGCGTCGGCTCGATCACCTCGGCATAGCGCGGGATCTCCAGCGCCGAGACCCCGTAGGACTCGATCAGACCCACCACCACGTCGACGCCGGCCAGGCCCTCCAGCGGCCGGGGTTCGGCCAGCCGCGAATCCGCCTCCAGCCGGTGCGCCAGCGCGCGATCCTCGCGCCGCGCCTCGCGCATGCCGTCGACCTGCTCCGTTACCAGCGCCACCGCGGGCGCCGCCGTGCGCGGCGGCTCCACGCCCGTCGCGTGGCCCGCGAGCCCGGCGAGGCCCGCGCCCAGCAGCACGAAACCCGCGCCCCGGGGCACGACCGGGCGCGCCAGCAGACGCGCCAGCGACCACACCGCCAGCCCGATCACGACCAGCAGCGCCGCGACGGCCAGGATCACGCCGACAGTGGGCAGGTTGCCGGTCAGCAGCCGGAACACGGCATCCAGCAGGCCGATGTCCACGTAGACATTCAGCGGACGGGCGAGGCTGACCCGGGCCAGCGCATCGAACAGCGCCAGTACGATCAGTGCAAGGAGGGCAGAGGCCACGACCCGCGCCAGTACGCGCGCGGTGGCCAGAGGAAGAACGGCGAACAGTCCGGCCAGGACCACGGCCTCCCAGGCCAGCCACCCCGGCCCCGGGCCCGCGTGGCGCGGGATGTCCAGGGCCAGGACCAGCCCGTTCAGGAGCAGCAGGGTCAGCAGGACGCGGACCCCGCCGGGGACGGCGCGCAGGCGCCGGCCGGACTGTTCGGGCGGGAAGCTCAACCCGCCCGAATCAGAAGCTCATCGAGCGATCAAACTCGGCCACCGCCTGCACGTAATGGCCCATGCCGGCGTATTCGGCGGTGGCCAGGAAGTTGTCCGGGGTCACGTCACGACCACGGCCGCAGGCCTCGCAGACCCACAGCGGCACGCCGGCGTCGACCAGATCCTCGACGATGTCCTTCATCGCCGGCATGTTGTGGCCGACGATCTTGTCGTAGACGTTGCGGTTGGCGATGTTCGCCGCCTCGCCCTGAAGCCATACGGTCACGTCGTGGCCCTGATCCTTCGCCACCTTGGCGGCGATCATGCCCAGCGTGGCGCGGGTGGGGTCATCGGTTCCGGCGGTAACGGCAACGATAAAGCGCATGGTCGATTCTCCTGTGTCGTCGCGTGTCGGCCTTGCGGCCGGTTGGCGGACCCGGCGGGCCCGTTGTTGTTCAAACAGTCCGCAGCGTACCCGATCAGGCGCCGGTCCGGCTCTGGCGGGCCAGGCGCAGCGCCATCAGCAGCCACGGCAGTCCGTGCACCAGCAGACCGCCCCAGCCCGCCGCACCGGCGAGTTCACCGGCCAGCAGGTCGCGCACCAGTCCGGCGATCGCCGGCTCGGGCTGCCAGGGCCACAGGCCCACGGTCGCCACGATCAGGGCAAACAGCCACAGCGGCAGGCGGTCGAACAGGCGCAGAACGGTCGGCATGGCGCGCATCCTATCGCATACGCACGGCGGCGCCGCATGCCCCGACACGGCGGCGCGAATTCAGTGGCGAAAATGCACGAACAGCCGACCATGATTCTTCGAATCCTTCTCCACCCGGTGGTAACGCGCCTTGACCTCCGGCTGCTGCAAAAAACGCAGCACCCGCTTTTTCAGCTGCCCGCTGCCCTTGCCGTGGATGATCTCCACGGTCTTGATGCGTTTCTCGCAGGCCTCGTCGATCGCGCCGTTGAGCGCCTGATCGATGCGCCGGCCATCGCGAAAGCATTCGTGCAGGTCGATGGAAAGCCGCGACATACGGGCCTCCGTTCACACGTCCACGTCGGCCAGGTGCCCCTTGCCCTCCAGCCAGGCGCGGCGTTCCCCGGCGCGCTTCTTGCCCAGCAGCATGTCCATCAGGCTGCCGGTCTCCTCGGCCGAATCCAGGGTCAGTTGCACCAGACGGCGGGTGTCGGGATTCATGGTGGTCTCGCGCAGCTGCATCGGGTTCATCTCGCCCAGCCCCTTGAAACGGGTCACCGCGACCTTGCCCTTCAGCTTTTCCGCCTCGATACGCTCCAGCACTCCGGCCTTTTCGTCCTCGTCCAGGGCATAGAAGGTCTGCTTGCCGACATCGATGCGGTACAGCGGCGGCATGGCCATGAACACGTGGCCCTGCTCCACCAGCGGGCGGAAATGCTTCAGGAACAGCGCACACAGCAGCGTGGCGATGTGGGCGCCGTCCGAATCGGCGTCCGCGAGGATGCAGATCTTGCCGTAGCGCAGCCCCTCCAGGCTCTGCGTCCCCGGATCCACGCCCAGCGCCACGGCGATGTCGTGGATCTCCTGCGAGGCCAGCACCTGGTCGGGCTCCACTTCCCAGGCGTTCAGGATCTTGCCGCGCAGCGGCATGATCGCCTGAAAATCGCGGTCGCGCGCCTGCTTGGCGGAGCCACCGGCGGAGTCGCCCTCGACCAGGAACAGTTCGGTGCGCGCCAGCTCCTGGCTGGCGCAGTCGGCCAGCTTGCCCGGCAGGGTCGGGCCCTGGGTCACCTTCTTGCGCACCACCTTGCGCCCCGCGCGGCTGCGCTTCTGCGCGTTCTGGATCGCCAGCTCGGCGATGCGCTCGCCCTGCTGCGGGTGCTGGTTGAGCCACAGACTGAAGGCGTCCTTGATGACCCCGGAGATGAACGGCGCGGCCTGGCGCGAGGACAGCCGTTCCTTGGTCTGCCCGGCGAACTGCGGATCCTGCATCTTGAACGACAGCACGCTGGAGACCCGTTCCCACACGTCCTCCGGCGCCAGCTTGATCCCGCGCGGGATCAGATTGCGGAATTCGCAGAACTCGCGCACCGCATCGGTCAGCCCGGTGCGCAGGCCGTTCACGTGGGTGCCGCCCTGGGTCGTGGGGATCAGGTTCACGTAGCTCTCGGACACCACCTCGCCGCCTTCCGGCAGCCAGGTCACCGCCCAGTCCACCGCCTCGCTGTGGCCGGAGACCGACCCCATGAACGGTTCTTCCGGCAGGCGTTCCAGCCCCTCCAGGGCCTCCACCAGGTAGTCGCGCAGACCGGCCTGATAGCACCACTCGCAGGCCTCGCCGGTGGTCTCGTCGCGAAACGTCACGGTCAGGCCCGGGCACAGCACCGCCTTGGCGCGCAGGATGTGCTTGAGCCGCGGCACCGAGAATTTCGCCGAGTCGAAGTACTGCGCATCCGGCCAGAAATGCAGCGTGGTGCCGGTGTTGCGCTTGCCGACCTCGCCGACGGCCTCCAGCTCCTGCAGCTTGTGACCGCCGGCGAAGGCCATCTGCCAGCGCCGGCCGTCGCGCCGGATGTCCACGTCCAGGCGCTCGGACAGCGCGTTGACCACCGATACCCCGACCCCGTGCAGCCCGCCGGAGAACTGATAGCTCTTGTCGGAAAACTTCCCGCCGGCATGCAGCGTGGACAGGATCACCTCCACCCCCGGGCGGTTCTCGCGCGGGTGCAGGTCCACCGGCATGCCGCGCCCGTCATCGGTGACGGAGACCGAGTCGTCCTTGTGCAGGACCACGTCGATACGGCTGGCGTAGCCGCTGACCGCCTCGTCCACCGAGTTGTCGATGACCTCCTGGGCGAGATGATTGGGCCGCGCGGTGTCGGTATACATCCCCGGGCGCTTGCGCACCGGGTCCAGGCCCTCGAGGACTTCGATGTCGGATGCGGAATAGCTCACTCAGGAACCCCTTTGTTGATCATGCCCTTTGCCGGGGCCGCCCGCACAGATCGCCACGGCGCTGCGCGCCTCGCGATGACGGTACCTCAGCGCCGGTCATTGCGAGGCCCGAAGAGGCCTCCGGGCCCGGCCTGCCGAACAGCGCCGTCATTGCGAGGAGCGAAGCGACGAAGCAACCTCCGGACGGAACCCGCGCCCCCGCGCGCCGCGCAGTGCGCAGCGTACCAGAGCTCGCGGGGGCTGGGCTGCTTGCAATCGCCGGGACGATCCCAACAATGCACCGCATATCCCGTATTCCGATCTTTCAGGAGGTTTCCGATGACCGAAGCCGAAAACGCCACCGGCGATGCCATTCTCGACGTCACCCGCGACAG
Source organism: Thioalkalivibrio sp. ALgr3 (assembly GCF_000377325.1). Lineage (NCBI taxonomy): Bacteria > Pseudomonadati > Pseudomonadota > Gammaproteobacteria > Chromatiales > Ectothiorhodospiraceae > Thioalkalivibrio > Thioalkalivibrio sp. ALgr3. Next base: position 103,548 of record NZ_KB897980.1, read on the forward strand.
CTTCCAGCAGGCGGTGCTGGACGAATCGCACCGGCGTCCGGTGCTGGTCGACTTCTGGGCCGCCTGGTGCGGACCCTGCAAACAGCTGATGCCGCTGCTGCAGAAGATCGCCGAGGATTACGGCGGCGCGTTCCGCCTGGCCAAGGTCAACAGCGACGAGAACCAGGAGCTGGCCGGGCAGTACGGGGTGCGCAGCCTGCCCACCATCATGTGCTTCCGTCACGGCGAGGTGGTGGATCAGCAGATGGGGGTGCAGCCGGAATCCGCCATCCGCGAGATGATCGATCGCCACGTCGAGCGTCCCTCCGACACCCATCGCCAGCAGGCCCTGGCCGCCCTGCAGGCCGGGGACGCGGCTGGCGCCGTACACGCGCTGGAACAGGGCGTGGCCGTGGACCCGGGCAACAAGGACCTGCGCGCCGAGCTGGCCCGCGCGCAGATCCGCGCCGGCGACACCACGGCCGCCCGCGCCACCCTGGAAACTGCGCTGGAGGCCTTCCCCGAAGACCCGGATCTGCGCATCGAACTGGCGCGCGCGCTGTCTCAGGCGGGTGACCCCGACGCCGCCGAGGCGCAGCTCAACCAGCTGCCGCTGAACCGCGCCGAGGATGATGCGGTGAAGACCCTGCGTGCCCACCTGCGGTTCTCCCGCCGGGCCGCCGGCGCCGACCCGCAGGCGCTGACACAGGAGATGCAGCAGGGCGATCCGGCGCCGGAGACCCTGGAAACCCTGGCCGCGTATTCCATGCTGCACGGTCGCTACGAGGAGGCCCTGGGCCTGTACCTGGAGCTGATGAAGCAGCACCCGGACTACAAGGACAACGAGGGCGACAACGCCGGCAAGAAAGGGCTGCTGGCGGCCTTCGACGCCCTGGGCAACGACAACCCGCTGGTCAGCCAGTACCGCCGCAAGATGATGGCCGCGATGTATTGAACGCCCCCCGCGGGCGGGCACCCTGCCCCGCGGGAGCAGGGGGGAGCGGCCCGGGTCAGTCGGCGGTTGCGACCCGATCGCGGCCGGCGTTCTTGGCGGCGTAGAGGGCATCATCGGCCCGGCGCACCAGGCGCTGGTAGTCCGGGTGGCCGTCGTGACTGGCCAGTCCGATGCTCACGGTCAGCCCGAGCTGCTCGCCATGGGCACCCTGGAACGGCTCGGCACGGACCGCGGTGCGCAGTTTCTCGGCGATGCGTTCGGCATCGCGCGGAACCACGTCCACCAGCATCATCAGGAATTCCTCGCCGCCCAGGCGAAAGAGGTAATCGCCGGCCCGCGAGTTGCTGACCAGCAGCGTGGCGAACTGCTGCAGGATGCGGTCACCGGTCTCGTGGCCGTGTTCGTCATTGACCCGCTTGAAATAATCGATATCCAGGGCCAGTACCGCAAAGGGGGCATGGGTCTGCTGTACGCTGGCAATGTGCCGTCCCAGTACCACGGGCAGGAACTTGCGGTTCAGGGTCCGAGTCAGGACGTCGCGCCCGGACTCCAGTTCGTTGCTGCGCTCGAACAGCTGACCCAGATGGTAGTCGATGCTGCGGACCTGCTCGCGCACGTCACGCAGGTAATCCTGCCGCTGCCGGGCCTCGACGCAGACCAGCGAAGGCAGCAGGAACTCGTCGATGCGGGCGATGGCCTCCAGCACCCGCTCGGTTTCCGCGGCCCCGCCAAAGGCGTCCACTCCCTTGTGCCGGAACCACAGGCCGAACTCGGAGGCCGCCAGCCGCGGCAGCTGCTCGCCCGAGGCCCCCATGGCCAGATCGAACATCAGCCCGTTCTCCCAGTCCAGCAGGCAGGCCCGCTGGCGGTCTTTCTCACTGGCGAGGTTCTCCGACACCGCGAACAGACGGTAGGCCTCCTCGGCGCGGGCGTTGCGCTCATGCGAGCGCGAATAGGCGTGGCTCATCAGCTCCATCGCCATGTCGATGCTGTCGGAGACATGCCGCGCGGCCTGCAGGCGCATTTCGTGCCCCATCGCGGAATCCCGGTCGAGCAGGGTCAGGAGCTGCTCCTTCACGCAGCGCGCGCCACGCATGACCAGATGGATGGGGATGGAGATGCGCGCGTGGATGTCGCCCACATGGGCCTGACGCGCGGCCTGTTCCTCCACGCCGCTGCCGCTCTCCACCGAGAAGATGCCGCGGATCCATTCCTGCAGAGAGGCGTCCAGCCGCGAGTTGACGTCCTCGTGGTCGAGAAACACGCAGGCATCCGGGTCCGCCAGCATCTCGGCATAGAACCGTTCCGCCAGCATGGCACGGTGCTGCTCCGCGAGCTCGCGCACGCGTGCACGAACGCGCCCGGGGCAGCGTTCGAGGCGCCGCTGCCACTCGTCGACCAGCTGCTGCGCCACCGCCCCTGCGGGCTCTCCTTCAGACATCCTTCACTCCCGGTCGCATGGCGCGCACCGGCCTCACGCCGGTCGCAGGGTGGTCATTGGACCCCGCAGCATGACAGGCGTCAACGCGAGCGTGCACATTGACCAGCGTTTCCCTAGACTCCCGTCGATCAGGCGTCACGAGGAAACGCGAATGAACCGGTACGGCGGATGCAACGGTCCGGCCCTGCTGCTCGGCCTGCTGGGGGTGCTGCTGGCCCTGCCGGCCGCGGCCGGACAGGCCTTCGTGAACATCGGCACCGGCGGGGTCACCGGAGTGTACTACCCCGCCGGCCAGCACCTGTGCCGGCTGTTCAATGCGGCGCGCGACAAACACGGCATGCGCTGCACCGCCGAAAGCACCGGCGGCTCGGTGTTCAACCTGAACATGATCCGTTCCGGCGACATGGACTTCGGCGTGGCCCAGTCGGACCTGCAGCACCACGCCTACCACGGCAGCGGACGCTTCGAGGCCTTCGGCCCGGCGCGTCACCTGCGGGCGATGTTCAGCCTGCACCCCGAACCGCTGACCCTGGTGGTGCGCCCGGACTCCGGCATCGAGAGCCTGGATGACCTGCGCGGCCAGCGGGTGAACATCGGCAACCCCGGTTCGGGTCAGCGCGCGATGATGGAAGAACTGCTGGACGAACTCGGCTGGGACCACGACACCTTCGCCCGGGTCGCCGAACTGCCCTCGCGCGAACAGGCCCAGGCCCTGTGCGACAACCGCGTGGATGCCTTCGTGTTTTCCGTCGGGCACCCGTCGGCCGCGATCCAGGAACCCATCGCCACCTGCAACGCCCGGCTGGTCTCGCTGGAGGGCGAAGCCATCGACCGCCTGGTGAACGAAACCCCGTATTACATGGCCGCCGAGATCCCCGCCCGAACCTATCCCGGGCAGGAAGACACCATCCGCACTTATGGCGTGGGCGCGACCCTGGTCACCTCGGAGCGCACCAGCAACGAGGCCGCCTACGCCCTGACCCGCGCGGTGTTCGAGAACTTCGATACCTTCCGCGGTCTGCACCCGGCGTTCGCGGGACTGGAGCGCGAGGCGATGGTGGACGAAGGCCTGTCCGCGCCGCTGCATCCGGGGGCGCGGCGCTATTTCCGCGAGGCAGGATGGATCCATGACTGAGCCCGAACGCACACCCCCGCAATCCGCCGCCCCGCAGGAGATCGAGACCGGAGCGCGCCATCCCGGCACCGCGACGCGCGGCCTGATCTTCGTGGTCGCAGTCGCATGGTCGCTGTTCCAGCTATGGATCGCCTCGCCGCTGCCGGACGCGCTGGACTGGTTTACGGTGTCGGACACCGATGCCCGGGCGGTGCACCTCGCGTTCGCGGTGTTCCTCGCCTTCCTGCTGTTCCCGGCCTTCCGGCCGACCGCGCGGCGCACCCTGCCGACGCGCGCCTTCGGTATTGCCTATGGCCTTGGCGGGCTCGCCCTGCTGGCACTGGGCGCGTGGCAGGTCGCCGGGCTGGAGCGCCCGGGCGAGGTGTATGCCGCGCTGGGCGCAGCCCTGCTGCTGGTGGCCTGGCCGCTGCTGCGCGGGCGCGATCCGCTGGACCGGGTCCCGGCGTTCGACTGGCTCTATGCGGCGGTCGCCGCGTTCAGCGCGCTGTATCTGTACCTGTTCCACGAGACCCTGGCGGACCGCGCCGGCGCACCCACCGAGGTCGATCTGATCGTCGCCGGGATCGGCCTGATCCTGCTGCTGGAGGCCGCCCGGCGGGTGCTGGGGCCGGCGCTGACCCTCATCGCGGCGATCTTCCTGTTCTACACCTTCGCCGGGCCGCTGATGCCCGACCTGATCGCCCACCGCGGCGCCAGCTACCCGCGCGCGATGGCGCAGCAATGGCTGTCCAACGAGGGGGTCTTCGGCATCGCGCTGGGCGTCTCCACCAGCTTCGTGTTCCTGTTCGTGCTGTTCGGCGCGTTGCTGGAACGCGCCGGCGCCGGCGACTACTTCATCCGCGTGGCCTTTGCCCTGCTCGGGCATCTGCGCGGCGGCCCGGCCAAGGCCGCGGTGGTGGCCTCGGGCATGACCGGGCTGGTCTCGGGCTCCTCCATCGCCAACACCGTGACCACCGGGACCTTCACCGTGCCGCTGATGAAGCGCGTCGGCTTCCCCGCGCACAAGGCCGGGGCGGTGGAGGTCGCCAGCTCGGTCAACGGCCAGCTGATGCCGCCGGTGATGGGCGCGGCCGCGTTCCTGATGGTCGAATACGTGGGCATCTCCTACGTGGAGGTGCTCAAGCACGCGATCCTCCCGGCCCTGATCGCCTACATCGCGCTGCTCTACATCGTGCATCTGGAGGCCTGCAAGGGCGGCATGGAGGGGCTGCAGCGCGCGGTTGGCGGCACCCTGCGCGGACGCCTGATCGCGTTCGGCCTGACCCTGACCAGCCTGATCATCCTCGCCGCCGCGGTGTACTGGGGACTTGGCTGGATCAAGGACGTGGCGGGCGAGCGCGCCGCCTGGATCATCGCCGGACTGCTGTTCGCGGCCTATCTGGTGCTGCTGTGGATCGCCGCGCGCGAACCCGATCCCGAGCCGCTGGACACCGACCGCCCGCTGCCCCGCATCGGCCCGGTGCTTCTGTCGGGCATGCATTTCGTGCTGCCGCTGGTGGTGCTGGTCTGGGCGCTGGTGGTGGAACGCCTGTCGCCGGGGCTGGCCGCGTTCTGGGCGGTGGCGTTCATGATCTTCATCGTCCTGACCCAGCGCCCGCTGGTGGCGCTGATGCGCGGCACGGGCGGCCTGCTGCAGGCCGCATGGGTCGGGGTCTGGGAGCTGTTCCACGGCTTCGCCACCGGCGCGCGCAACATGATCGGCATCGGCGTGGCCACCGCGGCCGCGGGGATCATCGTCGGCACGGTGGCGATGACCGGACTCGGGCTGGTGCTCACCGACGTGGTCGACACCCTGTCCGGCGGCAACCTGCTGCTGGTCCTGCTGCTGACCGCGCTGATCAGCCTGATCCTCGGCCTGGGCCTGCCGACCACGGCCAACTACATCGTGGTGGCCACGCTGATGGCCCCGATCGTGGTCGAACTGGGCGCCCAGAACGACGTCCTGATCCCGCTGATCGCGGCCCACCTGTTCGTGTTCTACTTCGGCATCATGGCGGACGTCACCCCGCCGGTCGGCCTGGCATCGTTCGCCGGCGCGGCCGTCGCGAAGGCCGACCCGGTACGCACCGGGGTGCAGGCCTTCGCCTACAGCCTGCGTACCGTGGCCCTGCCGTTCTTCTTCATCTTCAACAGCCAGCTGCTGCTGATCGGCGTGGACAACGCGTTCCAGCTGGCGCTGGTATTCCTCGGTTCACTGGCGGGGATCCTGGCGTTCACCGCGGCCACCCAGGGCTGGTTCCTGACCCGCAGCCGTCACTGGGAGTCCGCGCTGCTGCTGGTGGTGGCCTTCACCCTGCTCGCGCCGACGGTGCTGATGGACCGCATCGCGCCGGCCCATGTCAGCGAGGATCCGGCAACCCTGACCGAAGTGGTGGACGCGGCTCCGGACGGGGCCAGCCTGCGCCTGCGGGCGACCGGGCTCGACCTCGAAGGGCGCGAGGTCACCCGCACGGTGATGTTCCCGCTGGGCGAGCGGCGCGACGACCCGCTGGAGCGCCTGTCCGAGGCCGGGCTGGACGTGGACCCGGAGGAAAGAACGCGCATCCGCACGGTTGCTTTCGAGAGCCCCGCCGCCCGCGTAGGATTGGAAGGCGGCTGGGAGATCACCGCGGTGCTGGTGCCCGCGGAGCGTCCCAGTCCCTACTGGTTCTACCTGCCGGCGCTGGCCCTCGGGCTGATGGTCGCGTGGAACCAGCGCCGGCGCGATCCGCCTGCGGGGCCCGGCCCGGCAACGGCGGCGCCAACGCTCCCGGCCTGAACCGCGCGGGTCCGGTCCTGACCGGCCGGACGCCGCCACCCGAACCCGCGGGAGACCGATGTCCGAGACCGCCGACCACAGCCAGGAACTTGCTCGCACGGTCCGCGAGGCCGCCGATGGCGGCCGCCGGCTGTGGATCGCCGGGGGCGGGACCCGGTCGGCCATCGCCCGCCCCGTCCCCCTGCCGGGTGACGTCGAGCCCCTCGATGTGACCGCGCACCGCGGCATCACCCATCTCGCCCCCAGCGAACTGGTGGTCAGCGTGCGGGCCGGCACTCCGCTGGCCGAACTGCAAGCCGAGCTGGCGGCGGTGGGCATGATGCTGCCGTTCGAGCCGGGGGATCCCGGGCCGGGCGCCACCGTGGGGGGCATGGTAGCCACCGGGCTGTCGGGCCCGCGCCGGCCGTGGACCGCCAGCCTGCGCGATGCCGTGCTGGGCACCCGCGTGATCAACGGCTCCGGCGAGATCCTGCGCTTCGGCGGCGAGGTGATGAAGAACGTCGCCGGCTTCGATGTCTCGCGCCTGATGGCGGGCAGCCTGGGCGGCCTCGGGGTCCTGCTGGAGGTCAGCTTCAAGCTCCTGCCACGCCCGGCGCATGAATGGTACCTGCAGCGCGAGCTGGATGCCGCCGGCTTCATCGACGCCTGTCGCGAGCTCGGCCGTACGGCCCTGCCCCTGTCCGGGCTGGCATGGAACGACGGCCGCATGTACCTGCGCCTGAGCGGCGGGGAACAGGCGGTCACGGAAGCCGCCGAGCGCCTGGGGGATGCCCCGGCCGCGGATGGCGAAGGCTTCTGGCGCGGTCTGCGCGACCATCGCGCAGAGCCGTTCACGCGCGAACCCGCGCCCGGCGAGCGCCTGTGGCGCATCGTCGTGCCCCCGGCGACGCCCCCGCCGGAACTGCCCGGCGAGTGGCTGCTGAACTGGGGCGGCGGGGAGCGCTGGCTGCGCAGCGAGGCCGAGCCGGCACGGGTGCGCGCCGTGGTGGAGGCCGCCGGCGGACATGCCCGCATCTGGCACGGAGACCCGGCCGGTGCGCCGCGCCTGCATCCGCGCGGCACCGCCCTGGAGCGGCTGGAGGCCCGGGTGCGGCAGGCCATGGACCCCGAAGGCGTGTTTCACAGTCCGCTGCTGCCCGGCTCCCCGGATCGCGCCACCGGCACCTGAAGCGAGCACGCCCATGGACACCCGTATCCACGAACGCTACGCCGACGACCCGGCCGCCCGCATCGCCGAACAGGCCCTGCGCAACTGCGTCCACTGCGGTTTCTGCAACGCGACCTGCCCCACGTACCAGGAGCTGGGCGACGAGCTGGACGGGCCGCGCGGGCGCATCTACCTCATCAAGCAGGTACTGGAACAGGGCGAGGCCGATGCGGCCACCGGGCGCCACCTGGACCGTTGCCTGACCTGCCTCAACTGCATGACCACCTGTCCCTCCGGGGTCAACTACGCGCATCTGGTGGAATTCGGCCGCGAGGCGGTGGAACGCGACGTCCCGCGCGGCTGGCGCGAACGTCTGCTGCGCGCGGCCCTCAAACGGGCTCTGCCCGCCGGGTGGCCGTTCCGCCTCGCCCTGGGTGCGGGGCGCCTGGCCCGTCCGCTGCTGCGGGGCGAACTGCGGGCCAAGGTGCCGGCCGCCCATCCGGCCCCGCCGCGTCCCGGGCGACCCGCCGGCGACCCGGTGCTGCAGGGCGGGGCCGTACCCTTCGAGCACGGCCGCGTGCTGCTGCTGGCCGGCTGCGTGCACGATGCCATCGACGCGCGCATCAACGCGGCGTTCGAGCGCCTGATGGCCGCACGCGGCATCGCGGTAGAACGGGTCTCCGCCGCGCGCTGCTGCGGCGCGGTGGAACACCACCTGAGTGATGCGGACCGCACCCGCGCCCGCCTGCACGCCAATCTCGACGCCTGGGCACCGGCACTGGCGCGCGGGGTGGATGCGGTGGTCTCCACCGCCAGCGGCTGCGGCGCGATGCTGCGCGACTACGCCCACCTGCTGGACCGTGACAACGAATACCGCGAGCGGGCGCGCGAACTCACCGCGCTGGTGCGCGACCCGGGCGAGCTGTTCGACGCCGACACCGTCCGTGCGCTGGGGATCGAGGTCACCGGCGAGGACCGCCGGATCGCCTGGCACGCCCCCTGCACCCTGCAGCACGGCCAGGGCCTGGCCGGACGCGTGGAGCCGCTGCTGCAGGCCGCGGGCTGCGAGGTCCTGCCGGTCGCCGAGGGCCACCTGTGCTGTGGCTCGGCCGGGACCTATTCCATCACTCAGCCGGCCATGGCGCGGCAGCTGCGCGACCGCAAGCTGGGGCACCTGGAGGCCGCGGCCCCGGCGCGCATCGTGTCGGCCAACATCGGCTGCCTGAGTCACCTGCAGTCGGGCACCGAACGCGGGGTGGAACACTGGCTGAGCCTGCTGGACCGCCACCGCCGGGAAGGGTGACCATGAACCGGCGCGGGGAACTCCCGCCGCGCGGTGGGGGCGCTTGCCCGCACCCCGGGCGGGGCCTACATTCGCGCCATCCGATTTCCCGAGTACAGCAGAAGGTTAAACGATGACCGCTTCTTCCTTTCTTCCGCCGCAACGCACCCTGATGGGGCCCGGCCCCTCCGACGTGAACCCGCGCGTGCTGAGCGCGATGAGTCGCCCGATCATCGGCCATCTGGACCCGGTGTTCGTCGGCATGATGGAAGAGATGAAGGGCCTGCTGCAGTACGCCTTCCAGACCGAAAACGCGCTGACCCTGCCGGTCTCCGCCCCCGGCTCGGCCGGCATGGAGACCTGCTTCGTGAACCTCGTCGAACCGGGGGACAAGGTCATCGTCTGCATCAACGGCGTGTTCGGCACACGCATGAAGGAGAACGTCGAACGCTGTGGCGGCACCGCCGTGGTGGTGGAAGACGACTGGGGCAACCCGGTCTCCCCGGACAAGGTCGCGGACGCGCTCAAGGGCAATCCGGATGCAAAGATCCTCGCGTTCGTCCACGCCGAAACCTCCACCGGCGCGCGCTCGGACGTCGAGACCCTGTGCCGGCTGGCCCGTGAGCACGACTGCCTGACCATCGTCGACTCGGTGACCGGCCTCGCCGGGAGCCCGCTGTACGTCGACGACTGGGGCGTGGACGCGATCTATTCCGGCACCCAGAAATGCCTGTCCTGCACCCCCGGCCTGTCGCCGGTCAGCTTCAGCCAGCGCGCGGTGGACCGCATCCAGGCGCGCAGCCACAAGGTGCAGAGCTGGTTCCTCGACCTGAACCTGGTCATGGGCTACTGGGGTGGCGGCAGCAAGCGCGCGTATCACCACACCGCCCCGATCAACGCCCTGTACGCCCTGCACGAGTCACTGGTGATCCTGCAGGAAGAAGGCCTGGAAAACAGCTGGGCGCGGCACTGCCGTCACCACGACGCTCTGCGCGCCGGCCTCGAGGCCATGGGTCTCGAATTCCTGGTGGCCGAGGAACACCGTCTGCCGCAGCTCAACTCCGTCCATGTCCCCGAGGGCGTGGACGAGGCGGCGGTGCGCGGCGAGCTGCTGGAACGCTACGGCCTGGAGATCGGTGCCGGCCTGGGTCCGTACGCCGGCAAGGTGTGGCGCATCGGCCTGATGGGCTACGGCGCGAACGAACGCAACGTGCTGACCTGCCTGTCCGCTCTGGAGGCGGTACTGGCGGATCGTGGCGTGGTGGAACCCGGCCGGGCGATGGCGGCGGCGCGTGCGGCCTATGCCCGCATGGATGCCGCCGGCAGCACCGGCTGAACAAACGACCCGAGGAGGCTTTGATGACCCTGAGCGAACTGCTGAACTACCTGGATCGGCACATGGACACGGAATTCCTGGACGGCGATGCCGCCGGCACCCTGGCAAAGGCCCGCAACGGCGAACACAAGGACCCGATCGTGGCCGAAATCCTCACCGCGCTGATGGACGGGGCCGGTGCCGACGGCCCCGACACCACGCTGGAGCGTGCCGAGGCGGTCAAGGCGATCGGGCCGGTGCGGCTGAAATACATGGCCGACGACGCCCCGGTGGAAGGCTTCCGGCTGGTGGAGAAGACCATCACCACCATCGACGCCGCCTACAACGAGGAGGCCCTCGCCGCCCGCGGCTGACCGGAATCGACCCGCCGCTCAGGTAATCCGCCGGAGCATCCCGCGCCGGCGGAACACCCGGGCGAATACCCGCCCGGTGTGGTACCAGTGCAGCAGCCAGGCCTCGCGCCACAGTACCGCCCCCCGGGCAGCATGACGGCCGGGCTCGGCGGGGCACGGCTGCAGGTGCAGACCCAGCCCGCGCGCGATCGCCAGCGCCCGGGCCAGGTGATAGCGGCTGGTCACCAGCACCGCCGGCGGATCGTCCGAGCCGGCGCTCTCCTCGCGCATCAAATCGCGCGCATGGCGCAGGTTCTCCAGGGTATGCGTGGAGCGGTCCTCGATGCGGATGCGCGCGTTCGCGACGCCCCGTTCACGCAGGAACGCCGCCCCGGCCGCCGCCTCGCTGGGCCCCTGTGCCGCGGTCTGCCCGCCCAGCAGCAGCACCCGCGCCTGCGGATGCCGGCGCAGCAGCCGCAGCGCCCGCAGCAGCCGCAGGCGATATCCGGGGGTCGGATGCCCCTCTTCCAGCTGCATCCCCGCCACCAGCACGGTCTCCACCGCCCGCGGCCGGCAGGGTGCATGCGCGGTGCGGCGCACGCCGTGCCACGCCAGCAGCAGGCTGACCCCGAGGGTCGCCAGGATCACGACCTGCGACAGCGCGAACATCGCCAGCCCGTCCGCACCCACGCGCCCCAGGGTTACCCGGCGATGCTGCGCCAATGTGACCTCCATGATCAGGATGAGAATGATCGGCATCCGGGCCTTGCCGAAGGCTGACACAACCCGACGCCGGAGTAACACCTTCGTTTGAAGGGTACCAAGCCCGGGGTCTTACCGGTATCATCGCCCCCGACCAGGGACATCAGGGGGAAGTTATGGGGGCGCAGACGGCATTCGAGCAGGAAGTCGCCCGATTGATCGTGGACAGCCTGAACCTCGAGGAAACGGCGCCGGAAGACATCGAGCCGGAGGCCCCGCTGTTCCGCGAGGGTCTGGGGCTGGATTCCATCGATGCCCTCGAGCTGGCTCTGGCGATCGGTCGCGCGTATGGCGTGCAGATCCGTTCCGATGACGAGGACAACCTGCGGATCTTCGCGTCCCTGCGTGCGCTGAGTGAACATATCGAGGCGAACCGGACGTCCTCGTGACGGCAAGGCTGGCTGCGGCGGTTGCGCTGGCCTACCCGGTTTCGGTGATCGCCGGGCAATGGATCGAGCTGCAGCCGTTGCCGCTGGCCCTGCTGACGCTGCTGGTGTTTCTCGCCGTCGCCTCGTCCCTGCGCCCGCGGGCACGAGTACTGCTGGGCACGGGGCTGCTGGCGGCGCTGGCGCTGTTCGGCCTGACCCCGGCCGGCGAGTGGCTGATCCACGCGGTGCCGGTGCTGGTCCCGGGCCTGATCGCGGCGCTGTTCGCGCGCTCGCTGCGGTCCGGTTCCACGCCACTGATCACGCGGTATGCCCTGGAAATGGGGGCCTCGGACAGCCCCGCGGTCCATCGCTATACCCGGGTGATGACCGCCACCTGGGCCAGCACCTGCGCCCTGCTGGCGGTGGTCTCGGCCGGGCTGTCGCTGTTCGCGCCGGCGACCGTATGGGCGGTCGTGGCCAACGGCCTGAACTATCTTCTGCTGGGAGTCCTGTTCATGCTGGAATATCCGCTGCGCGCCCGTTTCCTGCCGGATGAACCCCGCGAAGGCTTTGTCGCCTATCTGATGCAGCTGGCGCGGGCCGATCATCGCCGAATCCTGAGGCAGACATGAGCGAATCCGCGGCCCTCGCCTGCCCGCTGCTGGCGGACGTCGACGCACCGCTGGCCCGCATCGACGGACGCCCGGTGGCACGCGCCGCGTGGCTGGCCGACGTGCGCGAGCTCGCCGCACGCCTGCCCGAGGCGCCGGCGGCCTTCAACCTGTGCGAGGACCGCTACCGCTTCTCCGTCGCGTTCGGCGCCATCCTGCTGCGCGGCCAGGTGAACCTCCTGCCGCCGGCGCGCGGGCGCACGGTGCTGGGCGAGATCGCTCGCGGCTATCCCGATGCGGTCGCCCTGGTGGACTCCTGCGAGGAGGACTTCCCGCTGCGCACCCTCGCGGTCACCGCGCGCGGCAACGCCGGGGCCGGCAACGCGACTCGCCCCGCGGACATCCCGATGATCCCCCGGGATCGCACCGCGATCCTCGGTTTCTCGTCCGGATCCACCGGGACACCCACCGCCCATCCGCGACGCTGGGGGGATCTGGTCGCGGTCACCGAACAGGCGCTGCAGCGCCTCGGGCTGGACCGTGCCCCCGGGCATGCCCTGGTCGCCACCGTGCCGCCGCAGCACATGTACGGCCTGGAGTCCACGGTACTCCCGGCCCTGCTGGGCCCCAACACCCTGCTCGCCGAACGTCCGTTCTACCCTGCCGACGTGCACGCGGCGCTGGAGCGCGAGACCCGTCCGGTGCTGATCTCCACGCCTTTCCACCTGGGGACCTGCCTGCGTTCCGGCCAGTCGGCACCTGCCGCGCCGCGACGCATCCTCTCCGCCACCGCACCGCTGGAAGCCAGCACCGCGAAGGAGCTCGAGGCGCACTTCGGCGCCCCGGTCAACGAGATCTACGGCTGCACCGAGGCCGGTGCCATCGCTTCCCGCCGCACGGTTCACGAAGACCACTGGACGCCGTACCCGGGGGTACGGGTACACGCCGACGGGGATGCCTCCGGTCTGGCCCTCGCGCATGGTCCGCAGCATCGCGAGCCGGTTCCCCTGCCGGACTGCATCGAGGTCGCCGAGGACGGCCGCTTCCGCATGACCGGACGCCTGGCCGACATGCTCAATATCGCCGGCAAGAGGGCCTCGCTGGTCGAACTGAATCGCCACTTGCAGACCCTCCCCGGAGTCGAGGACGGGGTGTTCATTCCGCCCGCAGACAGTTCGGATGCCGCCGGGATCGCCCGGCTGGCGGCGCTGGTGGTGGCCCCGGAGCTGAGTGAGACCGACATCCTGGAGCAGCTCGCCGAACGCCTCGACCCGGCGTTCCTTCCGCGCCCGCTGGTACGGGTGGACAACCTGCCGCGCTCGACCACCGGCAAGCTGCCGCGTCAGGCACTGCTGGAGCTGCTTGCCAGCCACGGGGAGCCCGTCTGAAATGGCGGGCCTGACCAGTCGGCCGCGCCGCATCCCGGAGGACCATCCGGCCCTTCCGGGGCATTTCCCCGGCAACCCGGTGGTACCCGGCGTGATGATCCTGGAACAGGTCGCGGCGGCCGCGGAGGAGCTGGGCCTGACCGCTCCCGCGCGTTTTCCGCAGATCAAATTCGTGGCGCCGCTGCCTCCCGAGACCGCGTTCCGGGTGGAGATCGACGAACCCGGGCGCCGCGGGACCCGTGCCTTCCGCTGCATCCGTGACGACGGCTCCGATACGCTGCTGTGCGCGGGGCAGCTGGACCCCGAACCGCCGGCCGACCCGTCATGAGCGGGGACTGGCGCGCTCAGGAAGAACGCGGCAGTCCCCTCGCCCTGCGCATCATCCTGTGGGTCGCGCTGCGCATGGGACGCCCCGCCGGGCGCCTGCTGCTGTACCCCATTACCGCCTATTTCCTGCTGCTGGCACCGCGCGCCCGCCGCCACAGCCGGCAGTATCTGCGGCGGGTGCTGGGGCATCCGCCGCGCGTGCGCGATGTCGCCCGCCACCTGCACAGCTTCGCCGCGGTGATCCTGGATCGGGTGTTCCTGCTCGCCGGGCGCGAGCAGGCCCTGGATATCCGCGTGCACGGCGCCGACATCTTCCACCAGGCACTGGACTCCGGGGACGGCGCGATCCTGCTGGGGGCCCATCTGGGCAGTTTCGAGGCCCTGCGGGCCCTGGCCGTCGGCCATCACGACTTCCCCGTCCGGGTCCTGATGGACGCCGACCACAACCAGGTCATCACCCGCCTGCTGGATTCGCTCAACCCCGAGGTCGCGCACAGCGTGATCCCGCTGGGGCGTACCGACACCCTGATCCGCGCCCGCGAGGCGGTGGAACGCGGCGAGATGGTGGGCATGCTGGGCGATCGGGTGGTGGAAAACGATCGCACGGTGGAGTGCGAATTTCTCGGCGACCGCGCGGTCTTCCCCATGGGGCCGATGCTGCTGGCGACGGTGCTGAAGGTGCCGGTGATCCTGTGTTTCGGACTCTATCGCGGCGGCAACCGCTACGATATCGTCTTCGAACACTTTGCCGACGCGATCGAGGCGCCGCGGGCACAACGCGACGCGGTGCTGCAGGACTGGACCTGCCACTATGCCCGGCGCCTGGAGGCCCATGTGCGGAACGCCCCGTGGAACTGGTTCAACTTCTATGATTTCTGGCATGACGACTGACCACCACCGCACCCGCGGGCCCGCCCGGCTCGCATGGCTGGCCCTGCTGCCCCTGCTGTGGCTGCCGCTGCCGGCCGCCGCGGACACCCTGGATGCGATCCTGGCGGCCCTGAGCCTCGACGCGCCCGCGGAGATGGCGTTTCGCGAAGTCCGCCAGGACCCGATGCTGCAGTCGGAGGACCGCCAGAGCGGCCGCATCGCCTTCGAGCCCCCGGATACCCTGATCCGCGAGACCGACGGCCGCCGCGGCGAGCACGTGCGCATCGAGGGCCGCGAGCTGACCCTGACCCGCGGCGATTCGGTGCGCGAGATCCGTCTGGACGAACAACCCGGGCTGGAGGCCTTCGCCGGGCTGTTCCGCAGCCTGCTGCAGGGCGACCGCGAGGCACTGGAAGCCGGCTTCGAGGTCGAACTGGACGGCGATCTCGACGCCTGGGAACTGGAGCTGCGCCCGCGCGACCGCGCGCTGCGCCGGGCGATCATCGAGATCACCATTCGCGGCCGCGAAGGCGAGATCCGGCGCATGGACACCTGGGAATCCGGCAACCGCACCAGCCGCATGCATTTCGAAGCACCGGCATCCGGCGACCCGTCCAGCGAACGCGACTGACCACGCATGTCGTCCCTCCCCTCGCGTGCCGCGGTCACGCTGTGGCTGGCCGGTCTGCTGATCGCGGCCCTGGTCCTGGCCCTGCGCGGCGAGATGGCCACCGATCTCGGACGCTTCATGCCCGACCCCGGCGCCGAGGCCGGACTGCCGCTGGACGTCGACGGCGGACCGGGAGCCCGCCAGCTGCTGCTGGCCATCGAGGGCGGCGATGCCGCACGGCGCGCCGCGGCCTCCGACCGACTCGCCGAGGCCCTGCGCGGGGACCCGGCGGTCGCCGGCATCCACAACGGACGCGGCGATTTCGACCCCGAGGCGCTGGAGGCGATCCTCGACCTGCGCTATCTGCTGAGCCCGGCGGTCACGCCCGAGCGCTTTTCCCGGGAACATCTGGACACCGCGTTCGCCGAGCGTCGCGACGACCTCTCCAGCGCGGTGCCGGCGATGCCGCTCGAGCTGATCCCGCGCGACCCCACCGGCGAACTGCTGGAACTGGGGGAGCGCCTGCGCGACCCGTTCGGCGACGCGACCCGCGGCGAACACGGCGTATGGACCGACCCGGCCGGCGAGCGGGCCCTGCTGGTCGTGCGCATCGCGCCGGCGGCCGAAGGCCTGGAGGAGCAGACCGGGCTGCTGCAGCGCGTCGAACAGGAATTCGCGGCCCTGGAGGACGCCGACCTGCGCCTGCTGCAGGCCGGGCCGCCCGCGATCGCGGTGGAATCGCGCGAGCGCATCCGCGCCGAGGTCACCGCCTTCAGCCTGGCCGCCTCGCTGGCGCTGGCGGTGCTGCTGCTGGTGGTTTTCCGCCACCCCCATCCGGTGTGGCTGGCGGCGATCCCGCTGGGCAGCGGGATCCTCGCCGGCGCGGCCGTGGTCACGCTGGTCTTCGGCCATCTGCACGGGATCGCGCTGGCCTTCGGCATCACCGTGCTGGGGGTCGCACTGGACTACCCCCTGCATCTGTTCGCACACGCCGGCCGCCGGGCTGCCGCACGGGTCGCCGGGGAACTGTGGCCGGCGCTGGTGCTGGGCGCCGGCTCCACCGCGCTGGTCTACGCGCTGATGGCCGCGACCTCGTTCCCCGGCATGGCCCAGCTGGGCCTGTTCGTGCTGACCGGCATCCTGGTCGCCGCCGCGGTCACCCGCTGGGTCCTGCCGGCGCTGCTGCCACGCGGCGCACGCGAACGGGGCCTGCCGGAACCGCGGCTGCCCCTGCCCTCGCTGCGGCCGCGCGGACAGCGAGCGGGCCTCGGGCTGCTGCTGGTGGCGGTGATCGCGGCGCTGGCCGTGCTGCTGAGCCGCGACCCCTTCCCGTGGAACGACCAGCTCACCGCGCTCAATCCGGTCCCCGAGGAGGCCATCGCCCTGGACCGCGAACTGCGCGACGCGCTGGGGCTGCCGGACGTGCGCCATCTGGTGCTGATCCGGGGGGAATCCGCCGACGCCGTGCTGCAGGCCGCGCACGCGCTGGACGAACCGCTGGAGGCGCTGCGCGACGCGGGGGCAATCACCGGTTTCGACCATCCCGCGCAGATCCTCCCGGATACCGCGACCCAGCGCGAACGCCAGGCAGCCCTGCCCGAGCGCGACACCCTGGCCGAACACGTGGAACGGGCGGTGCGGAACCACGGCTTTCAGGCCGAGGCCTTCACGCCGTTTCTCGATGACGTGGAACGCAGTCGCGAGATGGACCCGGTGACCCCTGACAGCCTGCCCGACGGGCCGCTGCGCCAGGCGCTGGAACCGCTGCTGCTGGCCCCGGGCGAACATTCGGCGGCGGGACATGAACGGGCCTGGATCGGACAGGTGCTGCTGCGCGGGCTGAGCGACGCCGACACCGTCAGCGGGCATATCGACCGCCATGGTGCGGCCGCCGGTACCCAGGTCGAACTGGTCGACCTGCGCGCCACCACCGAGGCCATGGTCGCGGATTTTCGCACGGCGGCCCTGACCCGCCTGGCCCTGGCCGCGCTGGCGGTCACCGCCCTGCTGTGGCTGCTGACGCGCGATCCCGGGCGCAGCCTGCGCATCGTGACCGCGGTCGCCGCCGGTCTGCTGCTGACCACCGCCAGTCTGCTGCTGCTCGGGATCGAGCTGACCCTGTTCCACCTGATCGCATTGATGCTGGTGATCGGGCTGGGGCTGGACTACGCGGTATTCCTGGGCCGCCCGGGCGCCATGGAGCCGGACGAGGCCCGGCGCACCCGCCGTTCGGTGACCCTGTGCGCCCTGTCCACCGGTCTGGTGTTCGCCCTGCTGGCCCTGTCCAGCCTGCCGGTGCTGCGCGCCCTGGGTCTCACCGTGGCCCTGGGCGTGGTATTTTCCTACGTGGCGGCCCTGTTGCTGGCCCGTCCCGTGAACCCGCCCCCGACGCTCGAGGCCCCCGGCCCCGGGCCGGGGTTGTTGCGCTCGAGGATCAAACCGTCTCCATGAATGCCCTGGCCATTACCGCCCACACCCAGACCAGCGCCGCCGGCACCGGCAACGCCGCGGGCGCGGCCGCGCTGCGCGCGGGCCGCAGTGGCCTGCGGCGCTGCGACCTGCCCGACGTGGATCTGGAGACCTTCATCGGCCGCGTCCAGGGCCTGGAAGATCACCCGCTGGAGGGCGAGCTGGCGCCGTTCGACTGCCGCAACAACCGCCTGGCCGAACTCGCCCTGCAGCAGGACGGCTTCCTCGACGCGGTCGCCAGCGCGGTGCGGCGCCACGGCGCCGACCGGGTCGCGGTGCTGCTGGGCACCAGCACCTCGGGGATCGCGGCCACCGAGGAGGCCTATCGCCGGCGCGATCCTGAGACCGGCGCCCTGCCCCCCGACTACGACTACCGCCACACCCAGAACATGTATTCGCTGGCGGACTACGTGGCCACGCGCCTGGGTCTGAGCGGGCCGGCCATGGTGGTCTCCACCGCCTGCTCCTCCAGCGCCAAGGTGTTCGCCGATGCCTGGCGTCATCTGCGGGCGGGGGTCTGCGACGCGGCCATCGTCGGCGGGGTTGACTCGCTGTGCGGGATGACCCTGTACGGCTTCAACGCCCTGCAGCTGGTGGCGCCCGAGCCCTGCACCCCGCTGGACCGGCAGCGGCGCGGGATCTCCATCGGCGAGGCGGCGGGCTTCTTCCTGCTGGAACGCGCGGAGGATGGCCCGGCGGACGCCCCGCGCCTGACCGGCCACGGCGAGTCCAGCGACGCCCATCACATGTCCGCGCCCCACCCCGAGGGTGCGGGCGCTGCGCGGGCCATGCGCGAGACCCTGCAGCGCGCCGGGCGCGAAGGACGCGAACTGGACTACGTGCTGATGCATGCCACCGCCACCCCCGCCAACGACCGCTCGGAGGCGCGTGCGCTGGCCGATGTCCTGGGCCCGCGGGCACGCTGCGCCGGCACCAAGGGCCTCACCGGCCACACCCTGGGCGCGGCCGGGGCGGTGGGCGTGGCCCAGGCCCTGGCCAGTCTGGGCGGCGGCTTCGTGCCCGGCACTGCTGGACTGACCGACCCGGACCCCGAGCTGGACCTGGATGCGCGCGCGGCCAGCGAAGAACGCCCGGTGCGCCGGGTGCTGCTCAACGCCTTCGGTTTCGGGGGCAACAACTGCTCACTGCTGCTGGAGGCCCCGTGCTGAATCCCGTCGGCATCCACGCAGTCGGGCTGATCGGGCCCGGGCTGGCGAATTTCCCGTCGGCACGCGAGATCCTCGCCGGGCGCGAGGAGCACCTGTACGCACCGGTGCAGATCCCGCCCACCAGCCTGCTGCCCGCCAACGAGCGTCGGCGTACCACGCAGACCATCCGCCTGGCCCTGCATGCGGCCGAGGAGGCCAGCGAGGGCGGCGACCGCACGTCGATGCGCAGCGTGTTCGCCTCCTCCAGCGGCGACATGGACATCATCGACCGCATCTGCGAGGCGCTGACCCACCCGGACCCGGCGGTCTCGCCCATGCAGTTTCACAACTCGGTGCACAACGCCGCGGCCGGCAACTGGTCCATTGCCACCCGCAACCCGGCACCGGCCACCGCCCTGTCCGGCTTTACCGGTACGGTGGCCGCCGGGCTGCTGGAGGCGGTCACCCTGCAGCTGTCCGAAGGCGGCGAGGTCCTGCTGGTCTGCTACGACGTCCCGTCCATGGAGCTGTTCCGCGAGGTCCGCCCGGTCACCGAGAATTTTGCCTTTGGCCTGCGCCTGGGACCGGTCGCGGGCGCGCAGTGGCAGCTGCGCCTGGACCCCGGGGGGAACGGTCCCGAGACCCCGTGCCGGGCGCCGGCGCTGGAAGCCCTGCGCGCCACCAATCCCGCGGCCCGGGCCCTGCCCCTGCTGGAACGTCTGGCCGGCGCCCACCACGACGCAGTGGTCCTGGAAGCCCCCGCCGGGCGGGTACTCGGGCTGCACGTGGAGGAAGCCACGCCATGATTCTGGACGCCGCCGCCATCCGCGAGCGCCTGCCGCATGCCGGCGCGATGAGCCTGCTCGACGAGGTCGTGGCCCACGATGCCGACCGCATCCACTGTCGCGCCCGCTCGCACCGTGATCCGGACAACCCGCTGCGCGGCGAACCCGGCCTGCACGCCCTGGCGGCACTGGAATACGGCGCCCAGGCGATGGCCGTGCACGGCAGCCTGGGCGCGACGGACGCCGCGGCGCCGCGGGCCGGCTATCTGGCCGCGGTGCGCGACCTGCGCATCCACGCGCGGCGCCTGGACACCATCGAAACCGCACTGGACATCCACGCCGAGCGGGTGATGTCCGACGTCCGCAGCTCGATCTACGATCTCGCCGTGGAAGCCGCCGGCGAACCGCTGCTGGCGGCCCGCGCCACGGTCATCCTGGAACCCGGAGAAACCCCATGACGCGACGCGCACTCGTCACCGGCGGCAGCGGCGCCATCGGCGCGGCCATCGCCCGGGATCTCGCCGCCACCGGCTGCGAGGTCTTCGTCCATGCCAACCGCAACACCGCGGCCGCATCGAGCATCGCCGAAGAAATCCGCGCCGACGGCGGCCGGGCCGACGTTCTGGGCTTCGACATCACCGATGCCGACGCCACCCGCGCGGCACTGGAGGCCGAAATCGCCCGCGGCCCGTTCCAGATCCTCGTGCACAACGCCGGGGTCCACGACGATGCCCCGCTGGCGGGCATGACGCCGGAACAGTGGCGCCGGCCACTGGAGGTCTCGCTGCACGGCTTCTACAACGTGATGCAGCCGGCGCTGCTGCCGATGATCACCACCCGCTGGGGCCGGGTCATCGCCGTCACCTCGGTGGCCGGCGTCACCGGGAACCACGGCCAGGCCAACTACGCCGCGGCCAAGGCCGGCCTGCACGGGGCGATCAAGTCGCTGGCTCAGGAAGTCGCGAGTCGCGGCATCACCGCCAACGCGGTCGCGCCCGGGATCATCGAGAGCCCGATGAGCGAATCCGCATTCGATGCCGACACCATCCGCCGCATGGTGCCCATGCGCCGTGCCGGCGAGCCCGCCGAGGTCGCCGGGCTGGTGGGCTATCTCG
This sequence comes from Thioalkalivibrio sp. ALgr3, assembly GCF_000377325.1. Taxonomy (NCBI): domain Bacteria; kingdom Pseudomonadati; phylum Pseudomonadota; class Gammaproteobacteria; order Chromatiales; family Ectothiorhodospiraceae; genus Thioalkalivibrio; species Thioalkalivibrio sp. ALgr3. The sequence goes on from NZ_KB897980.1 coordinate 124,366, forward strand.
CCTCCGAGGCCGCCGGCTACGTCTCCGGGCAGGTCATCGGCATCAACGGCGCCCTGGCCTGATGCCCCGGACCCCGCAACCATGAACGACCCCGTCGTCTTCGCCGTGATCCCGGCCCACAACGAGGCCGCGACCATCGAGGCGGTGGCCGCCGCCGCGCGGGCGCAGGTCGACCGGGTACTGGTGGTGGACGACGGTTCCGCCGACGACACCGCCACCCTGGCGGCCACCCATGCCGAGGTCCTGCGCCTGGAACCCAATCGCGGCAAGGCCGGTGCCCTGTGGGCCGGGATGCAGCAGGCGGTGTCCGCAGGCGCCGACGCGGTGGTCACCCTGGACGGCGACGGCCAGCACGACGCCACGGAAATCCCGGCGCTGATCGCCGCGTGGCGGGAACAACCCCGACACCTGATCCTCGGCGCCCGGCTCAAGGAGCGCGAACGCACACCGCCACTGCGCCTGTTCGGCAACCGGGTCGCGGATTTCTGGATCGGCTGGGCTTCGGCGCAGCCGCTACGCGATTCGCAATCGGGCTTTCGCCTGTACCCCGCCGACCTGCTGCGGCAGATGCGCATCCCCCACGGGCGCGGCCGTTCGTTCGTGTTCGAGAGCGAGGCGCTGATCGCGGCCGAACGGAACGGCTTTCCGGCACGTCTGGTGCCGGTACGCTGCATCTATCCCGAGGATCGCCGCCCCAGCCATTTCCGGCCGGCGGCCGACACCCTGCGCATCATCTTCATGGTCGCCGGTCACCTGCTGCGTCGCGGAATGCGCCCGCTCGGGCTGTGGCGCTCGCTGCGCCGGCCGGAGGTGGCGCCGACCGTGGAAAACAGCTGACCGGAACTCTACACTCGGGTGTCGTTGCGTCGCACACCGGAGAACTGGAGGGAACCGCACCATGCACTACAAGACCCTGCTCATCGTCGTCGTCACCAGCCTGTTCCTGGTGGTCGGCTGCCGCGGCACCGCCCCGGTGCATAACGTCAGCGACACCACCATCACCAATGCGCAGGGCGAGCGTCCCGATGCCGAAGTGATGTCGCAGGCCATTCGCGATGCGGGCGCCCGGCTCGGCTGGCGCATGGAGGAGGTCGAACCGGGCGTGATGGAAGGGGCAATCCGCGTGCGCGATCACACGGCCGTGGTGGAGATCCCGTATTCCGCCGGCCAATACCGCATCGACTACAAGGACAGCACGAACCTCAACCACACCAACGGCGAGATCCACCCGAACTACAACCGCTGGATCGAGAACCTGGACAACCAGATCCGGGCCGAGCTCTCGCGCCGGTAGCCCGGGATCCGCACGGGTCGGGACCGGGAGCGGCTCAATCGGGGCGCGGGCGTTCCGGATCGGACCGGCGCTCGCGCTGCCCGGCCTCTTCGGGATCGGAGGCATCGGACAGGCGTCCCGACTCCTGCGGGCCCCGGTCGCCCGACTCCGAAGATTCGCCGCCGCCCTGGCCGGGATCGAAATCGCGCTGGTGGGTATTCGCCAGCATCTTGCCCGCCCGATCCTCCAGGCGTTCGCGGGTGGGCTTGTCGGCCAGCTCCTCGGCGCTCTGCGCCAGATGGTGATAGAGGTCACGGTAGGTGCCCGCCATGCTGGCGAACAGCGTGGCCGTACGGTCGAAATGATCGTTTACCTGCGAGCGGTAGCGCGTGAGCTCCTGCATGCGCTGATCCAGCTCTTCTTCCAGCTGACGGATCAGCTTGCGTTCGTCGCTGGTCACCCGGCCGACCCAGAAGCCGACCAGCGCCGCCACCACGATCGCCAGGATGCCGAGGGCCACCCACAGCCCGACTGCCGTCTGTTCTTCCACCGCTGTCACCTTTTTTCGCTCCGGCGTGCCGCCGGCGTTGCTTCCGGAGCCCCGGGCCTTTCCCCGGAGCGTCCCGGGGCCATTGTGCCCCACGCTCCGTGCGAACGCACATGCTACCCTCGCACAAACCCCCGGAAAGCAAGGATTCCCACGATGCAGGATTCGCCGCGCGCGCAGCAGATCCGGCAGGCCCATGCCACGCTGATCCATCTGGTGGTGCAGGCCTGCCAGAACCCGCAGAGCCGGCAGGAGCTGGAGCCCGTCCTGGAACAGGCGATCCAGGGCGGCTGGACGGACCTGGTCGCCCGCATCCGTCAGGTGCTGGACGGCCAGCGCGACCCGTCTCTTTTGAACGGTCTGGACGAGGAAGACAGCGCCATTCTTTCATCCATTCTCACCGGCCTGCAGGACCCGGCCACACTGCCGGATCCGAACCAGACCGCCGATGCCGCGCAGGCCGCGCCGGGGCTGGCGCAGATGATCCACGGAGCATCCCGCGGCGATCCGCAGTCGCTGCACTGGCTGTCGCAGATGGCCGAACAGATGACCCGCGCGGGCGGCGACATGGCGCGTCTGGGCGGCATCACCAAGCGCCTGGTGGATGGCGAACGCGATCCTGAGGTGCTGTGTCAGGGCATGGGTCCGCAGGGCGAGAACCTGGTGCAGTCCATCCTGAGCGAACTGGGCAAGCTGGAACGTCACTGACGGAAACCGCGAGCCATCGATGCCCCGGCCCGCTGTCCCGTACCTCCGCGTCCCCCGGACCGTTTTCCTGGTCCTGCTGGTCGTGGCGTTCGCCGGCTGCGCACCGGTACAGGTGCAGCCGCCTCCCGATCCGGAACCCGCGACGCAGGTGCTGATCATCGACCATGGACGACACAGCAGTCTGCTGCTGCCGGACGCCGACGGCCGGCACTGGCTGCGTTATTCCTACGGGGACTGGCGGTTCTATGCGGAACGCCGTACCGGGCCCTTCAGCGCGCTGGCCGCACTGGCCTGGCCGACCCGGGCCGCGCTGGGACGCCAGGTCCTGACCGGCGAGGCCCCGCAGGCCGCCCTCCGACGCGACCTGCGAGTCCCGGTACGCGAGGTGCACACCCTCACGGTGGATGCCGACGAGACCGCCGCCCTGCGGGAGGATCTGGAAGCGCTGTGGCGACGCGGCCAGGACGACCGCCGCGAAATGGCGGTTTGGGACATGGCCTTCGTCGAGCACCCGACCCGGTACAGCCTGCGCCACAACTCCAACCGCATGATCGCGTTGTGGCTGGCCGAACTGGAGGTTCGGGTATCACGGCCACCGATCCTGTCGCGCTGGCAGGTGTGTCCGGTGCCCCCGGGGAACGCCACGGAAGACGACGGCGCACCGGACTGCTGACCGGGCGCCCCGGGCGTACCGGTTACAGCGCGCGTACCCAGCCGAGTACGGCCTCCTGCAGGCTGCGTCCCGGCCCGATATGGGCGCGCGGATCGTTCACCAGCAGAACCACGCGAACGTCATCCCCGCTCTTTGTACGCACGTAGCCGGCCACCGCGGAGACCTCGCGCAGGTGTCCGGTCTTCAGATGCATGTGGCCGCGTTCGGCGCCGTTGTTGAAGCGGTTGCGCAGGGTGCCGTCGATCCCGGCCAGAGCCAGCGAGGACTGGAACTCGGGCCGCAGCGGATGCTCCCATCCGGCCCGGAGAATCTGCCCCAGCTGGTACGGCGACATGCGCGCGTCGCGCGACAGGCCGGAGCCATTGTCCACCCGCATGCCGCCGGGGTTCACGCCCAGCTCGCGCAGGGCTTCCATCAGCGCCTGGCGCGAATGATCCATGGTCGCCGGAGCCCCGTGACGCTCGGCACCCAGGGTCAGCATCAGATGCCGGGTCATCACGTTGGAGCTCCACTTGTTGGAGACCCGGATCAGGTCCGCCAGCGGCCGCGAGCGATGCGTCACCAGGGGCTCCTGCTGCAGGGGCGTCATGCGCCCCGGACGGATCTCGCCGTCCAGCTCCCCGCCCCATTGCGACCAGTGCAGACGGAACAGCCCGGCGTGATTGCGTTCGGGCTCGGTCACCGAACGCAGCAACTCGTATTCCCCGCAATGCACGGGATACTCGCCGGTCAGCGTCAGGCGACCGTTGGCGCGGTCGGCATCGATCTCGATCCCGCGCTGAAAATCGCCGCACCGCCCGCGCCCGGGGCGCAGCCGGTTGTCGATCTCCACGTCCGGCAGCGGGGGATCCAGGCTGACCCGGACGGTCTCGCCGTTGCGCCCGGGCCGCACGCGGATGCGCTGGGCGTTGGAGTTCACGTGCAGGGCGTACACGCCCTGGTTATAGGCCCGCAGCGGCTGCCCGTTGAACGCGGCCGGGTCCTGCGGCCCCGCGTCGAAATGCGAGGCGTCCAGGATCACGTCGCCGGCGATGCGTTCCACGCCGGCCTGACGCAGCTGCCCGAGCATGCGCCAGTGCTCCTCGTTGACCATGCCGGGGTCGCCAGTGCCGCGTACCACCAGGTCGCCGTCCAGCACCCCGTCGCGCAGCTCGCCGACGGCCCACAGCTCGGTCTTCCAGGTGTAGTCCGGCCCCAGCTGATCCAGCGCCGCCAGTGAGGTCGCCAGCTTGAGCGTGGAGGCCGGGTTGAAGAGACGATCGGCATTCAACTGGGCGAGCACCTGGTCGTCTCCGGCGCGCTCCACCCACAGGCCCACCGAGCGGGGCGACAGCCCCTGCTCCTCGATCGCGGCCTTGAGCGCCCCGGGCAGGCGTTCGAATTCGGCTGCGGCCGGGACGGAGGACATCAGCAGCAGGCACAACGCGCCCCACAGCACACGGACTGGATGGTTCATCGACGCGGCCATCACTCTCAGGGAAATCGGGATCCCCAGTATTCGCCGCCACGCGCGCGCTGGCAAGCCTCCCGACGGCGGGCATGCCCGATGCCCGGCCCGCCGGGACGCGGGATTCAGACGAGCGCCGGCGCGCGAGCGCCGGCGATCCGCGTACGGCTGCGCAGGGCCAGCAACCCGGCCAGATTGATGTCGCCCACCAGCGCCCCGGCGGCATCGGGCAGCGGGATCGCCAGGGTCACACAGAAATCCTCGGACGCCGAGGACAGATAGATGTCGGAGACAAACGGCTGGCCGCGGCCCACGGTTTCGTGGAAGTACGTCCGGGTGGAGCGGTCGACCCCCATGCCGCCGGTCTGGATGCGCCCGCGCATCTCCGGATTGACCCAGTTGGCGTAGCGCTGGTGCCCCTGACCATCCAGCTCGTAGACCAGTTCGAAATAGGGATGCTCGCGAAACCACGCGTCGAGATCATGCCCGCCCTGCCCGCGCGGACCGCGGGCAACCCGTTCCAGGGCCGCCACCGCCTGTTCCTGCCAGGAATCATCGTCGCCGTCGCGCACCGGCTCCACCGGCAGGCAGCGCGGCGGGTCACCGTCCAGCACGATCACGGAGCCCGAGTGGCACTTGGCCTCCTTTTTCAGCGCAGCGGCCCGTTCCGACAGCGCCACGCTGTCCATGCCCGCATCGGGGGCGGGCAGGACGACCACCGCGGACAGATTCGCCACCGGGAAGCACGAACCGTCGTCGCCGGTGAAGAACCCGCGTTCGAGGTCCTGGCGGTCGTAGAGATGGCCGCACAGCTGATCGAAGCTGAGCGCCAGTTCGTGCAGCCGGTTGAGCCATACCTCCGCGGCGGCCGGTCCCGCCACCATGAAGTCGTCGCCCCCGATATGGCCGAGGTCGCATTCGCCGTGATCGCCGAACGCCGCGCGCAAGCACTCTGCCAGAAGTTTGATCATCGCGTCGCCGCGCACGAAGCCGTAGCGATCGTTAAAGGCCTTGAAGTTGTCGAGGTCGATGTACAGCAGCGCCTGAGGCTGCCCGGCCAGGCGCCGCTTTTCCAGCAGGCCCCGCAGTGCCGGCCCGGTGGACAGCCCGGTCAGCGGATGGCTGCCCTCGTCGGTCCCCTGCTTCAGGGCTTGCTCCAGCAGCTGCCACGGCTGGATCACCCCGGTCAGCTGGCCGTGATCGTCCACCACTACCCACGGGTCGTGCACCTCGCGGCAATGGAACAGCCGCCACAGGATCTGGCGCACCGGCACGTGCCCGCGCAGCACGTTGCACAGCGGACGCACCAGGCGACCGATGCCGGCATGGTCGCGCGACGGCGGTTCGCGCAGGAAGCGGTCGCGGGCGATGAAGCCCAGCGGCCGCCCCTCGCCCACCACCAGCAGATGGCCCATGTCGCCGTGGCAGCGGAACATCTCGCGCACCCGCGCGCGATCCGCCTCGATCGGCAGGGTCGGCACCCGGGTCACGTAGTCCATCAGCCGCATCTCGCCCGCCTCTCCGGCGGGGTTGCCGGCCTCCGGACGCGGTGGCAGCGGGGCCGGCTCCACCGGCACCGACGCCGGGTGCCCGATCAGGAAGCCCTGCGCGAAATGCACCCCCAGATCACGGCACAGCTCGAGATCGCGTTCGCTCTCCAGACCCTCGGCCACGGTGGCGCAACCGAGCCGACGGGCCATCGCGATCAGGGTCTCCAGCATCACCGAGCGCACCCGGGACCCGTGCGCCTCGTGCACCAGCCCGCGGTCCAGCTTGATGAAATCCGGGCGCAGGCTGGCCAGCAGGGCGAGGCCGTTATAGCCGGTACCGAGATCGTCCAGGGCGATGCGGAACCCCAGCCCGCGCAGGGTATCGCAGGCCGCCGACATCGCGTCGATGTCCTCGACGTGATCGCTCTCCACGATCTCGATCACCACGTCTTCCGGCGCCACGCCCAGCCGCCGCAGGCAGGACAGCGACGGATGCCGGTGCAGATCGGTCCCCAGCAGGGACTGCGGCAGGGCATTGATGAATATCGGCGTGCCCGCCGGCAGCATCTCGGCCTTGCGCGCCAGGGCACGGATCTGACAGGCCTGTTCCAGGTCATCCAGGCAACGGGCCCGGCGCGCCAGGGCGAAGGTCTCGGCCCCGCCCAGCAGACCGCGTTCGGGATGGCGCGCCCGGCACAGCATCTCGTAGCCGTACACCTCGCCCTGGCGGGCGAGATCCACGATGGGCTGGAAATGGGACTCGACCACGCCGGCCAGCGGGCCGAGGATCCACGGCTCGTGCAGACGCGCATGCATCACCGCCAGCGGTTCGAGCTGGTCCAGCGAGGCCAGCGACAGACCGGCGGCCGGATCCCCGGTGGACCACAGCCCCAGACAGTCCTCCAGCCGCTCCTCCGGGGTCTCCAGCACGATCGCCTCGACCAGGTCGGCCAGGTCCATCCGATCCGGCAGCGGGAAACACCAGATCTGCGGGCTCTCGGGGGACAGGGGATGCCCCCAGCGGGTCCAGTCACGCGGCGCACGACCGCCCTGAATACGTACCACCAGCATGTATTGTTCCGGGTCTTGAGGGTTGCGACCCGGGGTCCCAGCAATTCCCGGACCAGTGCCCTGCCCGGACCCGATTCCCGATACGCCGCGGCCACGGCGGGGCGGTCGACAACCATTGCCCCTTCACGGGGCAGGCCCCGCCCCGCCACGGGGCATGCAGGGGGCCGGCGGGGCGGGATGTCAGTGACCGGCCAGGTTCTCCATCACCCCGGCGAGGTATTCGGCGGTGACCAGCTTGATGCCCATGCGGTTGCCCAGCTTGCGCATGCCCTGGTCGGCGGTCGCCAGTTCGGCATCCAGCTCCATTGCCAGCAGCACCGCGTCCACGTCCTCGCGCGAGTCCACCAGGCCCTTGCGCATCGCCTCGCGAAAACGCTCGCGCAGCTGGGTGATCAGCTCCGGGCGCAGGGACTCGGCCGCCCCGGCCTCGCGGGTATGCTCCTCGGCGATGCGCAGGCCGCGGTCGATCCGGGTACGAACCTCGTCGATGAACTCGTAGAGGATGTCGCTGGGCAGGGTCAATGCGAAGCGGCGCGGCGAGCGCACCCAGACCACGGTCTCGAAATCCGCGGCCAGCGGCTCGAGGTCGCGCATGGTGCGGAATTCCTCGTAGACCGACAGCGGCATGTAGAACTCCGCGCTGCAGTCGCGCGCGAGCCGGAGAAACTGCTGCAGGACCGCCTCGGGGGTCTCGCCGAACTGCGCCGAGACGTGCGGGTTGGTGAAGACGCTGGTGTCCAGCACGAAGCGGCGCATGGGGACCTTCCGGTGGCTGTGGGACGGGCTCCCATCATCGATACCCCCCGCGAGGGGGTCAACCGGGGTGTTACGCCGGGCCGTTACGGGCCGTTACGCGGCGTAACGACGGGTGTTACGTGGCGTAACACCCGCAACCCCCTTCTGCTTCACAAGCCACTGTTTTTACGGGACCGGAATCACTGGCCCGCGACTTGCATCGGGCGCGGGACGCCGATTCCCGCAGCCGACACGATGTCCGACGCCCTCGACAGCACCCGCGAGTTCCTCAGCGCCCACGCGCCCTTCGACCAGCTCGAGGCCGAGGCGCTGGAATTCCTGTTGCCGCGTCTGCAGACGCGCTTCTACGAACAGGGGGCGCGCATCACCGACCCGGAAGCGGGCCCGGCGCAGCGCTTCCACATCATCCGTCAGGGACGCATCCGCGGGGAGAGCCCGAGCGAGGACGAACAGCTCTCCGGGAACGCCTGGGAGCTGATCCCCGGCGAATGCTTCCCGATCGGGGCCCTGCTCGGCCGCCGCGCGGTGCATACCGTGCATCGCGCGGCGGAGGACACCCTGTGCCTGGAACTGAGCCTGGAGGATTTCGACCGCCTGCGGGCCCGCTCGCGGGTATTCAACGACTTTTGCACGCGGCGTCTGGCCAACCTGCTGGACCGCCTGCATCAGGGCCTCGACAGCCTCGCCAGTCATGACGCGGCCGGCGGCGGCCAGCTGAACACCCCGCTGGCACTGCGCCTGGCGCGCGAACCGGTCACCTGCACCCCGGAGACCTCGCTGCGCGAGGCCCTGAGCACCATGCGCGACCAGCGCGTGGGCTCGATCGTCGCGGTGAATGCCGAACATGCACCGGTGGGCATCTTCACCCTGCACGACCTGCTCAACCGCGTGGCGCTGGAAGGGGTCGGGCTGGATACGCCGGTGCGCGCGGTGATGACCGCGGACCCGGTCGCGCTGGAGGAGAACGCCCCGGGCTTCGAGGGCATCGAGGCGATGACCGAGCACGGGATGACCCACCTGTGCGTGGTCCGCGACGGCCGCCTGACCGGGGTGCTGGGCGAACGCGACCTGCTCACCCGCCAGCCGCTGACCCTCGACGGGCTGGTGCGCGAGATCCGCCAGGCGACCGCGGTCGACGAGATCGCCGGGCGCCTGCGCCAGGTCCCGCGGCTGGTGGAGGCGGTGATCACCCAGGGCGCCGAGGCGGACCAGGTCCTGCGCCTGATCACTCGCCTGAACGAACACGCGACCCGCCGGGTGCTGGCCCTGCTGCGCCCGCAGTACGACATCGAGGGCATCGATTTCACCTGGCTGGCGTTCGGCTCGCAGGCGCGCGAGGAGCAGGCGCTGATCACCGACCAGGACAACGGCATCCTGTTCGATGCCGAGCCGGGCGACGAGGACGCGATCCGCGCGCGCCTGCTGCCCTGGGCGCAGGCCGTCAACCGGGCGCTGGCCGAATGCGGTTTCACCCTGTGTCCCGGCAACATCATGGCCGGCAATCCGGAGTGCTGCCTCAGCGGTCCGGAATGGGAGGCCCGTTTCACCCGCTGGATCGAACAGGGCACCCCGGAACACCTGCTCAAGAGCACCATCTTCTTCGACCTGCGCGCGGTGGACGGCGACGCCTCGCCGGTGGAGGCGCTGCGCACCTTCCTGCTGCAGAAGACCGCCTACAACTCGCGCTTTCGGCGGCAGATGGCGGCCAACCAGCAGGCCTTCCGGCCGCCGCTGGGCCTGTTCGGCGAGATCCGCGCCGGGGCCGAGGGGATCGACGTGAAGAAACAGGGCCTGACCCCGTTCGTCGACGGCGCGCGGGTGATCGCACTGGCCGCCGAGCTGCCGGCTACCGGCAGCCACGAGCGCATGGATCAGGCGGTCAGCGCCGAGGCCATGCGCCCCGGCGATGCCGCCGACTATCACGCGGCCCTGCGCTATCTGCAGATGCTGCGCCTGCGCGCGCAGCAGAAGGCCCTGCGCGAGGGCCGCGAGGACGACAGCCGCATCCGGCCGGAAGAACTGGGCGCCCTGGAGGGACGGGTGCTCAAGGAATCCTTCCGCCAGGCCCGCAAGCTGCAGGGGCAGCTTGCGGTGCAGTACCAGCTGTGAGGCCACCACAGCCAATACCTACGAAAAGAGGAGCAACACCATGTCGCAAGACCTCAGTCGCGAGGCGTACTGGAAGGCGAATCTCCGCCTTCTGGCGATCTGCCTCGGCATCTGGTTCTTCGTGTCGTTCGTGCTCGGCATCCTGCTCGCCGCGCCACTGAACAACATCCACCTGGGCGGGTATCCGCTGGGCTTCTGGTTCGCCCAGCAGGGCTCGATCTACACCTTCATCGTCCTGATCTTCGTTTATGCCTGGCGCATGAACGTGCTGGACCGCAAGTTCAACGTCGACGAGGAGTAATCCGGCCATGGATCAACAGACTCTCAGCCTGATCGTGGTCGGCATCACCTTCGCGATCTACATCGGGATCGCGATCTGGGCCCGCGCCGGCTCGACCAGCGAATTCTACGTGGCGGGCAAGGGCGTCCACCCGGTCGCCAACGGCATGGCCACGGCGGCCGACTGGATGTCCGCGGCCAGCTTCATCTCCATGGCCGGCCTGATCGCCTTCCTCGGCTTCACCGGGGGCGCCTATCTGATGGGCTGGACCGGCGGCTACGTGCTGATGGCCCTGCTGCTGGCCCCCTATCTGCGCAAGTTCGGCAAGTTCACGGTGCCGGAATTCATCGGCGACCGGTTCTACTCCAAGCCAGCCCGCGTGGTGGCCGTGATCTCGCTGCTGGCCATGTCCATCACCTACGTGATCGGGCAGATGCGCGGCGTGGGGATCGCCTTCTCCAACATCCTCGAGGTGCAGCTGGAAGTGGGCCTGGTCGCCGGGATGGCGGTGGTGTTCATCTACGCCGTACTCGGCGGGATGAAGGGCATCACCTACACCCAGATCGCCCAGTACGTGATCATGATCTTCGCCTACACGGTGCCGGCGATCTTCATTGCCATCACCCTGACCGGCAACCCGCTGCCGCAACTGGGCCTGGGCTCGACCCTGCAGGGCTCCGACACCTACCTGCTGGAAGCGCTGGACAACACCATGGTGGAGCTGGGCTTCACCCAGTACACCGCCACCGAAGGCGGCATGAGCATGCTCAACATGTTCCTGCTGACCCTGGCGCTGATGATCGGTACCGCGGGCCTGCCGCACGTCATCATCCGCTTCTTCACCGTCCCGCGCGTGCGGGATGCCCGCAAGTCGGCCGGCTGGGCGCTGGTCTTCATCGGCATCCTCTACACCACCGCGCCGGCGGTGGGTGCGATGGCCATCTGGAACCTGGTCAACACCGTGCATCCGGGCGAGATCGGCACCGAGGAAGGTCACCTGGCCTATGAGGACAAGCCAGCCTGGATGGATCGCTGGGAACAGACCGGCCTGCTGGAATTCGAGGACAAGAACGACGACGGCGTGATCCAGTACTACAACGACGAAAACGAAGAATTCGCCGCCATGGCCGAAGAGGAATACGGCTGGGAAGGCAGCGAGATCGTCGAGCTGGACCGCGACATCATGGTGCTGGCCAACCCCGAGATCGCCGGCCTGCCGGGCTGGGTCATCGCCCTGGTGGCGGCCGGGGGGATCGCGGCGGCGCTGTCCACCGCGGCCGGGTTGCTGCTGGCGATCTCGTCGGCCATCTCGCATGACCTTCTGAAAGGGGTCTTCACGCCCAAGATCAGCGAGAAGCGCGAGCTGCTGGCCGGACGCATAGCGATGGCCGTGGCCATCCTGTTCGCCGGCTATCTCGGGCTCAATCCACCGGGCTTCGCGGCCGAGGTGGTGGCACTGGCCTTCGGACTCGCGGCCGCGTCGCTGTTCCCGACCCTGATGATGGGCATCTTCATGAAGAAGATGAACCGCGAAGGCGCGATCACCGGCATGCTGGTGGGTCTGGTGAGCACCCTGCTGTACATCTTCATGTACAAGGGCTGGTTCTTCTTCCCCGAGACCGCCATGCTGCCGGACACGCCGGAGGGCTGGATCTTCGGGATCAACCCCTCCAGCTTCGGTCCCATCGGTGCGGCCCTGAACTTCATCACCGCCTTCATCGTGATGAAGATGACCGCTCCGCCGCCGAAGGACATCCAGGACCTGGTGGAAAGCGTGCGCGTGCCGCGCGCCGACTGATCCACTCCCGGGTGCGCCCGGAACTGCCCCCGGGATCATCGCTGGATGATCCCGGGGCAGTCGCGGGTCCGGCCACCCCGGCCGGGCCCGCGGCGATCCCCGCAAGGGGATCGTCCGCAAGTCCATCCACATGGGCTTGCGGACGATCCTCGCAACCTCCCCCGTCCACCACGGAGCAGCGCGATGACCGCCGAACTCGACGAGATCCGCGAATTCCTCGATCAGGCACCGGATCTCGCGGAACTGCCCGCCCCGGCCCGCGCCGCCATGGTGCGGCGCCTGACCCTGCGCTACCTGCGCCACGGCGCGGCGTTTCCGCCCGCCGAAAACGGCGACGGCCTGTGGATCGTGCACACCGGGGCGATCGAGCTGTTCGACGCCGGCGACACCCTGTGCGACCGTCTCGGCGAGGGCGACGTGGCCCGCGTGGCCGGTGGCGAGTGCGCGGCCACCGGCCCCGGCGGTCACGCCCGGGTGACCGAGGACGCACTGGTGTATCACCTGCCGCAGGCGCGGGCCGAGGACCTCGCCCTCCACCACCCTGCCCTGGGCGACTTCCTGCGCGCCCCCGGCGGACTGTCCGCGCCGGACAACGACGACCCTGGCGACATGGGCGACCGGGATAACCTCGGCACCGCCGACGGCCGCACCACCCTGCTGACCACCCCGGTGGCCTCGCTGATGAGCCCCCAGGTCCTGCAGGCGGATGCCGGCATCTCGCTGCGCGAGGCCGCCCGCCGCATGACCGGAGCGGATGTCTCCGCGCTGCTCCTGCAGGACGGGGAAGCCCCCGGCCGTCCGGCCGGCATGCTCACGGACACCGACCTGCGTCACGTCCTCGCGGAGGACGTCCCGCCCGACACCCCGGTACGCGAGCGGATGACGCGCGAACTGGTCACCGTCACCGGCGACACCCCGGCGTTCGAGGCCCTGCTGGAGATGGCGCGCCGCGACATCCATCACCTGCCGGTGGTGGAACCCGACGGCGAGCGCCTGGCCGGGATCCTCTCCGGCACCGACCTGATCCGCCACCAGGGGACCAGCGCGATCCACCTGATCCGCGACCTGCGCCGCGCGGGCTCGCCCGCCGAGCTGAGCCTGCGGATGCAGGCCCTGCCGCGGCTGCAGCAACAGTTGAGCGAGGCCGGGGTGGATGCCCTGCGCTGCGCTCAGGTGCTGACCCTGGTGATCGACACCCTGACCCGGCGCCTGCTGGAACTGGCCGAGGAGCGCCTGGGCCCCGCGCCGGCCACCTGGGCGTGGCTGGCCAGCGGCAGCCAGGGCCGCCACGAACAGCTGGCGCACACCGACCAGGACACCGCGCTGGTGTGGACGGACGATGCCCCGGAGGATGCGGATGAATGGTTCGCCGCCCTCGCCCGCGAGGTGACCGACGGACTGGACGCCTGCGGCATCCGGCGCTGCCCCGGCGGGGTCGATCCCACCCACGCCGCCTGGCGCGGCCCGGCGCGCGACTGGCACACGGCCTTCGAGCGCGTGTTCACCCGGCCGGACGCGCAGGACGCCCGGCTGGCCGCGCACTATCTCGACCTGCGGGTCATCCACGGCAGCCACAGCCTGTTCACGCCCCTGCGCCAGCAGGCGCTGGAGCTCGGTTACCGGCACGAGAGCATCCACACCGCGATGGCCCTGCAGGCGCGCGAGCTGCGGCCGCCGCTGGGGTTCTTCCGCCGTTTCGTGCTCGAACACGACGGCGAACACAGCCCGGCCCTCGACCTCAAGCGCCGCGGCCTGCTGCCGATCGTGGCGCTGGCCCGGGTGTGTGCCCTGCGCGCCCGGGCCGATGCCCGCAGCACCCCCGAGCGGCTGCGCGCCAGTGCCCACGCCGGGATCCTCACGGACGACACGGCGCGCGAGCTGGAGGAGGCCTTCCGCTTCATCGCCGGCGTGCGGGCGCGCCACCAGGCGGGCCGGATCGCCGCCGGCCAGTCCGCGGACAACCACGTCGATCCGACCACGCTCACGGGGCTGGAACGCAGCCGACTGAAGGCCGCCTTCGTGAGCGTGGCGCAGGCCGCCCGGGCGGCGCTGGGGGGCGAGGGGCAGGCATGAGCAACGCCATGGCCTCGCCCGGCCAGGCCTGCCCGTTCGCCCGGGCCGCCGCCTGGTTTTCCCCCGGGTACTGGCGCTTCTGCCGAGCCCGCAACCACGCGCGGCTGCAGACCCCGGCGGGCCCGCTGCGCGACTGCCTGGAGACCCCGCCGCCGGCGCCCGCGCAGGCGGTGGCCCGCACCCGCTTCCTCGCGGTGGACATCGAGACCACCGGCCTCGACCCGGAGCAGGACGCGATCCTCAGCATCGGCTGGGTGGCGCTGGAGGGCACGGCCATCGATCTGGCCACCGCCGACTATGTGCTGGTGCGCCCGGACCGCGAGGTCCCGGAACAAAGCGCGGTGATCCACCACATCACCGATGAACACGCCGCCCGCGGGGTCGACGTGGGGGAGGCCCTGGACGCGCTGTTCCGCGCGCTCGACGGCCGTGTACTGATCGCCCACCACGCGGCCCTCGAACTGGGCTTTCTGGCCCGCGCCTGCGAATGGCGCTACGGCACCCGCCCGCCCCTGCCGGTGGTCGACACCCTGCGCCTGGCCGAGACCGCCCGGCGCCGCGCCGGCCGTCCGGTGAGTGCCGGTGGCCTGCGCCTGCATGCCCTGCGCGGCGACTACAACCTGCCACCCCGGCGCACCCACGACGCCCTGCTGGACGCCCTTGGCGCGGCCGAGCTGTTTGCCGCGCTGGTGGCCGAACGCGACCCGACCGGGGCACTCGCACTGGGACGCGTACTGTTCCGTCCCGCCCGGCTGTGGTAGGGCGGACACGGCCGGCAGGCATGCTATCCTCGCGCCGACAAGACCCATACCCCCAACGAATCCGCTGGAACCACGCAGAACATGGAGGCCCGCATGAGTGACACCATCGAGTCCACCCTCACCGAGACCCGCCATTTCGAACCGCCGGCGGCATTCACCGCGAACGCCCGGCTCAAGCCGGAAGACGTGGAGGCCCTGCACAACAAGGCCCGGGCCGACTACGAAGGCTTCTGGTGCGACCTGGCGCGCGAGAAGATCGACTGGCAGAGCGAATTCACCGAAGGGCTGGACAGCTCGAACGCGCCGCATTTCCGCTGGTTCGCCGACGGGCGCATGAACGTCTCCTACAACTGCATCGACCGCCATCTGGAGGTCCGCGGCAACAAGACCGCGATCCGCTTCGAGGCCGAGAACGGCGACACCCGCAACCTCACCTACCGCGAGCTCTACAACGAGGTCGGCAAGCTGGCCAACGCGCTCAAGGGCATGGGCGTGGAGAAGGGCGATCGCGTGATCATCTACATGCCGATGAACGCCGAGGCCGTGATCGCCATGCAGGCCTGCGCCCGCATCGGCGCGATCCACTCGGTGGTGTTCGGCGGTTTCTCCGCCGATGCCCTGCGCGACCGCGTGGTGGACTCCGGCGCCACCGTCATCATCACCGCCGACGGCGGCGAGCGCGGCGGCAAGGTGGTGGGCCTGAAGGCCGGCGTGGACAAGGCGCTGGCCAGCAACCCCGCCGAGGTCGAGAAGGTGATCGTCTGCCGGCGCGCCGGCAATGACGTGACCATGCAGGAAGGCCGCGACCTCTGGTGGGAAGACGCGGTGGACGGCGAATCGGTCGACTGCGAACCCGAGTGGGTGGAATCCGAACACCCGCTGTTCCTGCTCTACACCTCCGGCTCCACCGGCAAACCCAAGGGCATTCAGCACTCCAGTGCCGGCTACCTGCTGGGCGCGATCCTGACCAACGAGTGGGTCTTCGACCTGCAGGGCGACGACATCTTCTGGTGCACCGCCGACGTCGGCTGGATCACCGGCCATACCTACGTCGCCTACGGCCCGCTGGCGGTGGGCGCTACCCAGGTGGTCTACGAAGGCGTGCCCACCGTGCCGGACGCCGGACGCTGGTGGAAGATGTGCCAGGACCACGGCGTGACCGTGTTCTATACCGCCCCCACCGCCATCCGTGCGCTGATGAAGGCCGGCCCCGACCTGCCCGAGCAGTACGACCTGTCGAAACTGCGCCTGCTGGGCACCGTGGGCGAGCCCATCAACCCCGAGGCGTGGATGTGGTACTACCGCGAGGTCGGCGGCGAGCGCTGCCCCATCGTGGACACCTGGTGGCAGACCGAGACCGGCGCCAACATGGTCGCCCCGATCCCCGGCGCCACCACCCTGGTCCCGGGCTCCTGCACCCGCGCCCTTCCGGGCATCGACGCCGACGTGGTGGACGAGGACGGCAACAGCCTGGGCGCCGACGAAGGCGGCTACCTGGTCATCAAGAAGCCCTGGCCGTCGATGCTGCGCACCGTGTGGGGCGACGACCAGCGCTACAAGGACACCTACTGGCCCAAGTTCGGCGGCAAGTATTACCTCGCCGGCGACTCCGCGCGCCGCGACGCGGAAGGCAACTTCTGGATCATGGGCCGCATCGACGACGTGCTCAACGTCTCCGGGCACCGCATGGGGACCATGGAAGTCGAATCCGCGCTGGTGGCCCACAAGGACGTTGCCGAAGCCGCGGTGGTCGGGCGCCCGCACGACGTGAAGGGCGAAGCCATCGTCGCCTTCGTGATCCTGCACGGCGACCGCCCCACCGGCGACGAGGCGGACCGGCTGCTCAAGGAGCTGCGCGAATGGGTGGGCGAGCAGATCGGCCCGATCGCCAAGCCCGACGACATCCGTTTCGCCGACGGCCTGCCCAAGACCCGTTCCGGCAAGATCATGCGGCGCCTGCTGCGCTCCATCGCCAAGGGCGAGGAGATCACCTCGGACACCTCCACCCTGGAGAACGAGGCGGTCATCCCGCAGCTGCAGGGCAAGGCCTGACGCCGGACACGGGGGCCGTGATCCGAACCTGGTACGCCTGCCGAGGCACCAGGTTCACGGCCCCGCGCCCGGGCGCTCAAGCAAACAGATCGTCCAGGCCCACGCCGAGCGCATCGGCCAGGGCACGGGCGGTCACGATGGAGGGCACCTTTTTCTTCCGCTCGATTTCGTTCAGCATCGCGGGCGAGATACCGGCTGCGGAGGCCAGGGCGCGCTGGGATAGCCCCCGTTCTTCCCGCCAGAGGGTCACAAGGCTTTCTCCGGCCAGGTGACGTTCGACCGCGGCGAGGGGCAGGGTGGGAGCATTCCGCCGCTCGGCGATGACGGCCCGGTCTTCGGCATCCTCCAGACGCGCCAGCAGGGCCTCATACTCGCCCCGATCAAGAGTAATTTGCTCGGCCGTTTCAGTCATAGGCTTTGCTCCGATGGCGAATTGCGGTGACTTCCATGATGGTCATGGTGCCGTCTTGAAGGATCACGAACAGCACCCGGTAATCCCCGACGCGAAGTCGATATTCCTCTCGGCCTTTCAGCGCCTTCACATTGTTCGCCAGGCTGTCCGGCTCGGCCGCATATTGCCGGATTTTTGCCAGGACAAGGTCGCTGGCCGCTCCGGCCTTCTTCAGTTCCTTGATCGCTTTAGTCGTAAACCTGACGTCCATGTCATCCATCCCTTACTCACGGCAGTATTCGCTCCGAGCGAACACCATGTCAAGACTGGAGTACCTCGAGAGATCCTGCCCCACCGTCGGGGAAATAAACCTCGCACCTCAGTCGGCGATGACACGGGTCCCGGCCTGCACTTGGTCGCCCGGTCGAGTCACCACCCGTTCCCCGGCCTCCAGACCCTCGCGGATCTGCGTGGTGAAGTCGCTGCGGCGGCCGACCTCGACCCGGCGCGGCCGCGACCGAGCCCTCGCAGCAGCGGTGCCGGTGCAGCACCACGCCGCCAGCCGGCGCACGCACGGCCAGCGATTCGGTTTCGTCCTCGCTGCGTTCGCCGGTGGCGATGTCGAGGATCACCCGCGCCGCCTCGACCTCGCTGCGTGCGACCTCCACCGCCGACTCGCCTGCCTCCACTGCCGAGCGGGCGCGGTCACGCCGGGTCTCCACCCGCTCCAGGTCGCTGGCGGACACCGCCCCGTCCTCGAACAATTCGCGGTGACGCCGGTACTCCGACTCCGCCAGCCGCGCCTCGGCCCGCAGGTCCTCGAGGCTGGCCCGCGCCCCCTGCAGACGCGAACGTGCCGCGGCCAGGTGCTCGCGGGCCTGCTCGCATGGAAGATGACTTCGCGCCGGCCGGAACCGGCGGCGGGGGCCGGGATGGCGTTCACCCCGGAATCGACGCCGCCCGGGCCACCGCGGCCGCAGGTTCGGCCGCCGGGGCCGCCCCGCTGTCCGGCGCACCCGGCAGCAGACCGCCGCCGTTGCCGTCCAGACCCGCCGACCACAGGCTCAGCAGCAACAGCAGGAGGATCAGGATCGGGATCAGGATGCGTGGTTTCATCGGACAGGCCCTCGCTCGCGGCAATAGCTCCATGCTGCCACAAAGCCCCCGGCACGGCGCTGCCCCGCTCCCGTCATCGCGAGTCGCGAAGCGACGTGGCGATCTCCATCCGAAGCCGCCTGTTCCTGCGTGCAGACAACTTTGGCCGATTGCCACGTCGCCTTCAGCTCCTCGCAATGACGGATCGCAATGACCGGGGCACGAACGGCGTCGCTCGGGCCGCCGGCGCCACCCGTGGCGGTCGCGACCGGCGCTTCATCCCGATGCAGCACTGATATACTTCGTCATATGCGCCTGTCCCCGGAACAGCAAACCGTCATCCGTCAGGAAGTGGCCCGTGCATTCGGCCCGGACGCCCGGGTCTGCCTTTTCGGGTCCCGCACGGACGACTCGGCGCGGGGAGGTGACATCGACCTGTACGTCGAGGCCGAGGGCACGCCGGACGAACTCCTCGAAAGGGAACTGAAACTGCATGCCGCCCTGCAGCGGCGGCTTGGCGAGCGCCGCGTGGACCTCGTCGTCCATCGGCGCGGTGCCCCCGCGCGGCCCATCGACACTCACGCCCGACGCACCGGACTCCCGCTGTGACCACCGATTCGCCTGCACGCCTGGCTCGGCTGCTGAACCTGGTCGATCGCGAAGACGAACACCTGCTGGGGGTACGGGAGCGGCTCCTCGCGGGTGATTGTTCGGTTTCCCCCGACCGTGTGCGAGGCATCCTTGCTGCCGACAGCGGCATCGACCGGCTCGAATCCTTCGGTGCCAAGTTCGGGCGGATGCAGGACACGATCATGGACAAGCTGGTCCCTGCCTTTCTCACCTGTGCGGGCGAGAAACCGGGACCAGCCATCGACAATCTGGCACGCCTGGAAAAGCTGGGGCTCATCGAGCAGGCCGATGACTGGTTACAGATGCGCCATCTGCGCAACCGGCTGGTCCACGAATACATCGAGAACCCCGATGACCTGGCCCCGGCCCTGCAACGCGCCTGTCATTTCACCGACCGAATGCACACCGATTACCAGCGCCTTCGGGGCTATGCCCGGGACCGCCTGGCGATCGAGGTCCCCGGCAACAAGGGATGCTGAAGCCCCCCGCGGGCACCTGTCAGGTACCGGACCGAGGATCACGCGGCGTCGATTTGTTGTTTTGCGCCCAAATATTTACCCTGTGCGCACCATCCGGCCCGCCGCAGACGCGCCGCGCACCCCGCAATCGCGCGCCGCAGGGCCGTTTTGACGCCACATCGGCGTCATCCGAACCGCTTCAACAACGCAAGGAGTCAACATGTCCGCTCTGATCTGTGGGTCCATGGCCTACGACACCATCATGGTGTTCCCCGACCGCTTCAAGAACCACATCCTCCCGGACAAGGTGCACATGCTGAATGTGTCCTTCCTCGTCCCGGACATGCGTCGCGAGTTCGGCGGCTGCGCCGGCAACATCGCCTACAACATGAAGCTGCTGGGCGCCGACCCGACCGTGATGGCCACCGTGGGCGGCGATTTCGCCCCGTATGCCGACTGGATGGACCGCCACGGCATCTCGCGCAAGTTCGTCAAGGAGCTGAAGGACACCTACACCGGTCAGGCCTTCATCACCACCGACCAGGACGACAACCAGATCACCGCCTTCCATCCGGGCGCGATGGGCTTCTCGCACCAGCAGAAGGTCACCGACGCCGACGGCATCAAGGTCGGGATCGTCTCCCCGGACGGCCGTGACGGCATGATCGAGCACGCCCAGCAGTTCGCCGACGCCGGCATCCCGTTCATGTTCGACCCGGGCCAGGGTCTGCCGATGTTCGACGGCGACGACCTGAAGCGCTTCATGGAGAACGCCACCTATGCCGCGTTCAATGACTACGAGGCGCAGCTTACCGCCGATCGCACCGGCATGAGCATGGAGCAGCTGGCGGAGATGGTCGACGCGATGATCGTCACCCGTGGCGGCGACGGCTCCGACATCTACACCGGCGGCAAGAAGATCACCATCCCGTCGGTGGAACCGGCCGCGATCAAGGATCCGACCGGCTGCGGCGACGCCTACCGTGCCGGCCTGCTGTTCGGTCTGGAGAAGGGCTACGACTGGGAGACCACCGGCCGCATCGCCTCGCTGATCGGCTCGATCAAGATCGCCCATTCCGGCACTCAGAACCACCACTTCTCGGCCGAAGAGTTCGCCGACAAGTTCGAGAAGGCCTTCGGCTACCGCTACTGAGGCAGCCCCTCACCGGATCCGGCCGCGAGAGCCGGGTCCCGGCGAGCTTCCGGCCCGGGCTCCCCTTGGGGGGCCCGGGCTTTTTTTGTGATTCCTTCAAGGATTAAATGGATTTTGTTATTGTGGGAAATCGTTCCGGTTCCCGTATGGAACACCGACTCATTGACGAGGACAACGACATGGAAAAGCAGGAAGTCCTGGACCGTCTGCACCAGGCCAAACGAGCCCACCTCGCCTGGGTCGGCCGCGCCGAGCTCCTCACCCAGGGCGTGCCGGTGGAAAAGGACCAGATCCCCGTGCTGCACACCGACTGCCCGTTCGGGCAGTGGTATTTCAGTGACGGTCAGGCGCTCAACGATTTTCCCGAGTTCGAATCGATCGACGAGGCCCACCGCCACCTGCATCAGGCGTACGCCGAGATCTTCAAGCTGGTCACCGAGGAAGAAAATGCCTCGATGTTTTCGAAAATGCTGGGTTTCGCCCGGCGCCAGCACGAGCGCAACGAACCACTGATCCGGATGCACATGGAGGCCCTGGAGGAGGCCTCGCGCAGCGTGGTGCACCACCTCGACGCGCTGGAGAAGAAGATCCGGGAAATGGACGAAGAGCAGTTTGCGGAGGCGGTGCGCACCTGACTCCCCGCAGGGTCAGGCAGTTGCCGACCCCGCCTGCGCCCAGGCCGCCTTCCAGCCCTCGTAATCCGCGACCAGCTGCTCGACATCGGCCTCGTCGAACGGCCGCAGCCCGCTCAGGACCAGGTGCTTGCTGCCCCGGGCGACCACAGCGCCGTCGGTCACCAGTTCGTAGTCGAGCCGGATCTCGCCGCGCTTGCCATTGACCGTCATGACCGCATCCTTCAGCCGCGGCTCGGGTACGGCCGCCGCGGCCGCCAGCGGCTCGGGCAGTTCGAACCCCATGCGCTCGTACATCACCAGCGGACGTTTGGGATTCACCATCACTTGATGCTCGCGCATCAGCGGCACCAGCACGTGAGGGAAGTTCTGTCCGGAGAACGACACGTAGCTGCGGATCAGCGACTCGATCGCGGCCGGGTCATCGACCACCGCTCCCGAACGCTCGATCTCGACCACGCTCTTGCCGTTCTCGTCGGTAATCGCCACCTGTTCGCCGGGCGTCTCCGGGAAATGCACCGGGGCGTTACCGCCCACCATGCCGGTAAAGCGAAAGTTCATCGAAGCGCTGGCCCCCCAGGCATCCAGGGCCAGGGCGAACAGCAGATCGCCGGGCACGCAGAACCGCCGCGAATCGGCGTCATGGATGGGGTTGAAGTCCCCCGCCACGGTCTTGGCAAAGCGGCTCCCCTGCTCCGGGGTCACCACGAGCTGCCCGTCCCGATAGCGATAGAAATCTTCCAGAAATGATATGCGGGTCACTCGACTCTCCCCGAACTTCGTTCTCGTTATTCCCGGGCTTCCAGTCCCAGGTGTTCGCGGATCGCTGCCAGGAAGGCCTCGCCGTAGCGATCCAGCTTGTGCTGCCCGACCCCGGAGATACCCAGCAGCTCGTCCGCAGTGCGCGGCGTACTGGCCACCATCTCCAGCAGGGTGGCGTCGTTGAAGATCACGTAGGGCGGCACGCCCTGATCCGTCGACAGTTTCTGCCGCAGCCTGCGCAGAGTGTCCCACAAGGCCCGGTCTTCCGCATCCAGACCGGCAACCGAACGCGCGGTTTCACCCCGCGAGGGCTGTGCGGGCCGCGCCCCGGCGGCCTCGTGGCGCAGATGCAGGGATTCCTCGCCACGCAGCACGGCACGACACGCGGGGTCCAGGCGCAGCCCGCCATAGCCCTCGGGATCCAGCCGCAGCAGGCCGCGCGCCAGCAGCTGACGCACCAGGCCGCGCCACTGGCGTTCGTCCAGCTCGGTGCCGATGCCGAAGGTGCTCAGGCGTTCGTGCCCGAGGCGGGTCAGGCGTTCGCTGCGGCTGCCGCGCAACACCGCGATCACGTGCCCGGCACCGAAACGCTCGCCGGTACGATAGACGCAGGAAAGCAGTTTCTGCGCGGCCACCGTGGCATCCCAGGTGGCCGGCGGGTCCTGGCAGTTGTCGCAGTATCCACAAGGCTCGGGCAGGGTCTCGCCGAACCACGCGAGCAGGGCCTGACGGCGGCAGGTAGTCAGTTCGCTGAAGCCCAGCATGGCCTCGAGCTTTTGCTGCTCGATGCGCTGGCGCTCCTCGCCGGCCTCCGAGTCCTGCAGCATCTGCCGCAGCGTGACCACGTCCTGCAGCCCGTAGAGCATCCAGGCGTCGGCCGGCAGGCCGTCGCGTCCGGCGCGGCCGGTCTCCTGATAGTAGCCCTCGAGGCTCTTCGGCAGGCTCAGGTGGGCGACGAAGCGCACGTCGGGCTTGTCGATGCCCATGCCGAAGGCGATGGTCGCGACCATCACCACACCATCCTCGCGCAGGAAACGGCGCTGGTGCTCGGCGCGGGTCGCCGCCGACAGCCCCGCGTGATACGGCAGCGCGGTCACCCCGCGCGCCGCCAGCCATTCGGCGGTTTCGTCCACCTTGCGCCGCGACAGGCAGTAAACGATGCCCGCCTCGCCCGGGTGTTCCTCGCGGATGAAGCGCAGCAGGCGCTCGCGCGGCGGGCCGGACGCGCCATCGGCCGCCGCGACGCGATAGCGGATGTTGGGCCGGTCGAAAGAACTGACGAACATCCGCGCCGACTCCAGGCGCAGGCGCTCGCGGATCTCCTCGCGGGTGGGTTCGTCGGCGGTGGCGGTCAGGGCGATGCGCGGCACCGACGGGAAACGCTCCGCCAGCACCGCCAGGCGCCCGTATTCCGGGCGGAAGTCGTGCCCCCACTGCGACACGCAATGCGCCTCGTCGATCGCGAACAGCGCCAGCTCCAGCCCTTCCAGACGATCCAGCATGCCGGGTGCGAACAGCCGCTCCGGCGACAGATACAGAAGATCCAGCTCCCCGGCATGCAGCGCGGCCAGCACCCCGCGCGCGGTGGCCTCGTCCTGGCCCGAATCCAGCCCGGCCGCGGCCACGCCGTTCTGCCGCAGGGCCTGCACCTGGTCCTGCATCAGCGCGATCAGCGGCGAGATGACGATGGCGCAGCCACGCCGCGCCAGCGCCGGGATCTGGTAGCACAGCGACTTGCCGCCGCCGGTGGGCATCAGCACCAGGGCGTCGCCACCGCCGATGACGTGTTCCACCACCGCCTGTTGCTGCCCGCGAAAGGCCTCGTAGCCAAAGGTCTCGCGCAGGATGGTTTCCGGGGCGCTTCCCTGCGCCGCTGTTGCTGCGGTCTGATTCCCTTCCACCGGCGTGTCCACCTGCCTTGCCATGAAGTTGTTCAGACTGCCCCAGGCCCCGCGCCGGGCGCAAGAACGGGCAGCTTCCCGGTGTGCATAGTAGGCTACGCGCTCCCTTCATCCGGGTGACTTTCCATGCGCGGTTTCGGCTCTTCGGTCCACGACGCTCCCGACAACGCGATCAACTGGCGCATCGTCCGCAGCCTGCTGCCGTACCTGTCCGAGTTCCGCGGACGGATGTTCCTCGCGCTGGGGCTGATGGCCCTGGCCAAGCTGGCCACCGTGACGGTGCCGATCGCGCTGAAATACATCGTCGAACATTTCGAGGAGGCCGGCGCGGAGGCCCTGGTGACCGTGCCGGTGGCGCTGGTGCTGGGCTACGGCCTGCTGCGCTTCGGCGGGACCTTCTTCGGCGAGCTGCGCGACGCGGTCTTTGTGCGCGTGGCCGAACGCGCGATGCGGCGCGCCTCGCTGCGGGTATTCCAGCACCTGCACCGGCTGGAGCTGGGGTTCCATCTGGCGCGCGAAACCGGCGGCCTGGCCCGTGACATCGAACGCGGCACCAGCGGCATGAGCTTCCTGCTGCGCTTCATGGTGTTCAATATCCTGCCGACCCTGATCGAGATCCTGCTGGTGGCCGGCATCCTGCTGTTCGCCGTCGGCCCGGTGTTCATGTTCACGGTGCTGGTCGCGGTGGCGGTCTACGCGGCCTTCTCCATCTGGATCACCGAATGGCGCACGCGCTTCGTGCGCGAGGCCAACCAGCGCGACAACGAATCCAATACACGGGCGATCGACAGCCTGCTCAACTACGAGACGGTCAAGTACTTCGGCAACGAGGATTTCGAGGCCGACCGCTACGACCGCGGTCTCGCGGCCTGGGAACAGGCGCGTACCAAGAACGTGCTGTCGCTGGTGCTGCTGAACTCCGGGCAGGCCCTGATCATCGCCGCGGCGATCACCGTGATGATGCTGCTGGCCGCCGCCCGGGTGGCCGACGGCTCGATGTCGCTGGGCGATCTGGTGATGGTCAACGCCTACATGATCCAGCTGTTCATCCCGCTGAACTTCCTCGGCTTCGTCTATCGCGAGATCCGCCAGTCGCTGGCCAACATCGAGCGCCTGTTCGGCCTGCTGGAGAAGCCCGTGCAGGTCGAGGACCGTCCCGATGCCCCGGACCTGGAGGTCGACGCCGGGCACGTGCGCTTCGAGCACGTGGACTTCCACTACCAGCCGGAACGCCCGATCCTGCGCGACGTGACCATCGACCTCCCGCCGGGCCGGCGCATCGCGGTGGTCGGTCCCAGCGGGGCCGGCAAGTCGACCCTGTCGCGGCTGCTGTTCCGCTTCTACGACGTGACCGGCGGGCGCATCACCATCGACGGTCAGGACCTGCGCGACGTGACCCAGGCCAGCGTGCGTCGGGCGATCGGCATGGTTCCGCAGGATACCGTGCTGTTCAACGACACCATCCGTTACAACATCGCCTACGGCGATCCGTCCGCCAGTGACGCGGCGATCGAGCGGGTGGTGCGGCTGGCGCACCTGGAAGGGTTCATCGCGCGCCTGCCCGATGGCCTGGACACGGTGGTCGGCGAACGCGGCCTGAAGGTGTCCGGCGGCGAGAAACAGCGCATCGCGATCGCCCGCATGCTGCTGAAGGACCCGCCCATCCTGGTGTTCGACGAGGCCACCTCGTCACTGGATTCCGACACCGAGAAGGGCATCCTGCAGGCGCTGGACGAGGTCTCCGCGCGCCGCACGACACTGGTGATCGCCCACCGCCTGTCCACGGTGAAACACGCCGACCGCATCGTGGTCCTGGACCAGGGGCGGGTCGTCGAAACCGGCACCCACCGGGAACTCCTCGCCCGCAACGGCACCTATGCACGCCTGTGGCACCACCAGCAGTCCGAGGCCGGTGACGCCTCTGAATTCACGGATAACTCGTGATACATTCTCCTAAAACTCGTGAACCGCGGTGGCGATGAACCCACTGATCCTCCTGCTCTGGTGTCTGCTGGCCGTCACGGCCATTGCACCCGCAGCGGCCGATGAGCCGTACCGGGCGCCGGAGGCCATCGCGGACACCACGCGTGTCGACGCCGACGATGCCTGGAGGCTGTTTCGCGAGGGGGTTCCGTTCGTCGACGTGCGCCTTTCAGCCGACTATCGCGCCGGCCGCATCCCGGGCGCAACCAACCTGACCATCATGCGCGACGCGGACGACCCGCGGAACCGCTTCACCCGCGAGCAACTGCTCGAAGTCGCCGGAGGCCGGGACCGGCCGGTGGTCCTCTACTGCAACGAGTTCGACTGCTGGCGTACCGAAGCCGCCATCCGCCGCGCACTGGAATGGGGCTTCGACGACCTCCACTACTTTCCCGGCGGCTACCCCGAGTGGAGTCGCCAGAACTATCCCTTCGAATGAGATGGGATCCGGAGCGGGGGCGCGGGTGATCCGGCTGCGAACGGCCATTGCACTGGCTGCTTTCGCCGGTCTGGCCCTGCTGGCCGCCGCCCTGGCTACCGGTGCCCAACTCGCCCTGCAGCAGGCGGATCAGCGGCTCGACCGCTTTGCCATGGAAACCCAGGAAGCCGCCTGGCAACAGGTGCTGGAGGCCGAACTGCAGGCGCTGCGCAGCGAGGCCACCGCGATCACCCGCAACCGGGCGCTGCGCGAGGCGCTTGCCGGCGACGAGCCGGTGGCGGGCTATGCCGACCCGCTGCACAACCGACTGACCGCCGCGGGCGTCGCCAGCGGCCTGGTCATTTATGACGCCGACGGCGAACGCCGGTTTGACTCCGTTCTCGAGGACGCCACCGAGTTTCCGCTGGCGCGGGCCACGCTGGAAGACGGCCGCATCCACCAGGGCCTGCACCGCACTCCGGAGGGGCGCTATTTCGCCGGACTGACCATCCCGCTGTACGACCAGGGACAGCTGGTCGGCGTGGTCGTGCCACTGCAATCGCTGGCCGGGTCCGCCCTCGACACCCTCGCGGGCAAGGCGGATACCCGCGCGGTGCTGCTGGACGCCGGGGGGCGGGTGGAACACACCGCGCCCGCGGCGGCCCTGCCCAACCCCGGCCCCATGCTGAACCGGGCCGCGGCACGACGCACGACCGCCGCCGGACGCCATGAACTCGCGGTGCACCTGCCGCTGACCCCGTTCGACGGCGAGGACGTCACCGGCAACATCGTGGTCATCCGCGACATCACCGACTCGGTTACGACCCAGCGTTTCATCAACAACGCCACGCGCGCCGGGGCGATCATCGCCCTCCTCCTGATCGGCTGGGCGCTGTACTTCTGGCTGGGGCGCGCCCTGCGACCGCTGCGCGAGGCGGTGGCCACTCTGGAGGACGTGGGCCAGGGACGGTTCACCACCCGCATCCGCCGCGATTCGCGGCTGCAGGAAGTCGCCACCCTGCAGGGAGCCACCCTGGATATGGTGGAGCGGCTGCGGCGCATGCTGGAAGTCGAAGAAGACGCCCGCCTCGCCTTTCTCGATCCGCTGACCGGCCTGGCCAACCGCCGACTGCTGCACGAGCGCCTGGACCACGCCATCCGCGCCGCCGAACAGTCCGGGCGGCCCTCGGCCCTGCTGCTGATCGACCTCGACAACTTCAAGACCCTCAACGACACCCGCGGCCATTCGATCGGTGACCGGTTGCTGACGCTGGTCGCACAGCGCCTGCAGGGGCAGGTTCGCCCGCAGGACACGGTAGCGCGCATCGGTGGCGACGAATTCGTGGTCCTGCTGGAAGAGCTCAAGCCCGATCCCGACCAGGCGGTCGCGGATGCCGGCAAGGTTGCCGCCAAAATGCTGGACCGTATCCGGGAGCCGCTGATACTGGACGGGATCCAGCATGTCATCCAGGCCAGCGTCGGCGTCACCGTGTTCCCGCAGGGCGAGGACACCAGCGAGGAACTGCTCAAGCAGGTGGATTTCGCGATGTATCAGGCCAAGCATCACGGTCGCGACACGATGCGCTTCTACGACCCGGAGATGCAGCGCCAGCTGCAGCGGCGGGCGGAACTGGAACGGGCCCTGCGGGACGCGCTGGACGCCGATGATCTGCTCCTTCACCTGCAGCCGCAGGTGGACGCCGACGGCCATCTGATCGGTGCCGAAGGCCTGATGCGCTGGAACCCGGGCAAGCCCGGGGAGGTTTCACCCTCCGAATTCATCCCCGTGGCGGAGCAGAGCGGCCAGATCCTCGCGATCGGCCGGGTGGCCCTGCGCCAGGCCTGCGAGCACCTGGCCCGCTGGCGCAACATCCCCGGCGCCGAGGCCCTGCAGCTCGCGGTCAATCTCTCCGCTCCGCACCTGCGCGATGCCCGGCTGCTCGACGAGGTGCGCCAGCTGCTGGACGAGACCGGCGCCCCGCCGCAGCGACTGACACTCGAGATCACCGAGAGCGTGATGGCCGACGAATCGGAACAGTTGATGACCAACCTGCAGGAGCTGCGGGCGCTGGGCATCGGCCTCGCGCTGGACGATTTCGGCACCGGATACTCGTCGCTCGGGTATCTCAAGCGGTTGCCGGTGACCGAACTGAAGATCGACCGCTCCTTCGTGCGCGACCTCGAACACGATCCGGGCGACGCCGAGATCGTAACCACCATCCTGGCCATTGCCCGCACTATGGGGCTGGAGGTCGTGGCCGAAGGGGTCGAGACACCCGCCCAGCAGGAGTTCCTCGGACAGCGCGGCTGCAGACGTTTCCAGGGCTTCCTGTTCCACCGCGCCATGCCGGCACAAAGCCTGGAAGCGCTGCTGCCCTGACAGCTCAGTCGCCGGGGTCGACGCGGCCACGCAGGGCCTTCCTGCGCCCGCGGCGGGTCTTGGCGTCCAGCCGGCGCAGTTTGGCGGCACGAGGCGGTCGCGTCGGGCGCCGCTTCTTCACCGGCTGCCCGGCCTCGCGCAGCAGCTCGGCCAGGCGCTCGAGGGCATCCTCGCGATTGGCCTCCTGCGTGCGGTACTGCTGTGCCTTGATCACGATCACGCCGTCGCGGGTGATGCGCCGATCGCGCCGGCGCAGCAGGCGTTCGCGATAGACCTCGGGCAGGCTCGCGGAGGCATGGATGTCGAAGCGGAGATGGATGGCGGTGGCCACCTTGTTGACGTTCTGCCCGCCGGCGCCCTGCGCGCGGATCGGCGTCAGCTCGATCTCCGCGTCGGGGATGGTCACGTTACCGGAGATCTTCAGCATCGGGAGGCTCAGCGGAACTCGCCGTCGACGATACGGCCGTCGTCGTCGAGTTCGGCGAAGAAGCGGCTTTTGTCGGTACGGTATTCGTGCGTCGCGATGTCGCCCGGGAGCACCAGCGTCACATCGGGATAGACCCGCCGGAATTCCTCCGGGGTGGGCCGGGTGTCCAGGAAGGCATGAAACGGCTCCATTGCCTCGACGGTGCCCGGACGCGGCTCGAACCCGTCGTCCCGGCCCTCGCTCTTCTGCAGCGTGCAGCCGCCCATCGCCAGCCCCAGCATCACAACCACCAGCACCGGCATCCGTTGCAATTTCACCGCCATGCCCACCCCCTCGGGATGATGAACCGTCATTGCGAGCCCCCGGGACCCGTCATTGCGAGCGCAGCGAAGCAATCTCGGGACACGCCCGACGAAGCCGACCCGACCGGGAACCCGGTGGTTCCGGATCCCCATGACTTCGTCGCTTCGCTCCTCGCAATGCCCCGCACGTAGACCGCGCAGCGGGACGAATCCGTGCGCAGCCCGGGCGCTACTCCCCCGGCTGTCCGTGCTCGCGAGTGGCCAGGAAGCGGATCTCCGGCCATTTCTCCTCGGCCATCTGCAGGTTCACCCGCGTGGGGGCGATATAGACCAGATCCCCGGCATGGTCGAGGGCGAGGTTGTTCGCCGCCTTTTCCTTGAACTCCGCCAGCTTCTTCGGATCGTCGCTTTCCACCCAGCGCGCGGTCTGCACGTTCACGTTCTCGAACTGCGCCTCCACCTTGTACTCGGTGCGCAGGCGTTCGGCGACCACGTCGAACTGCAGCACCCCCACCGCCCCCAGGATCAGGTCGTTGTTCGTCAGCGGGCGGTAGAGCTGGGTCGCGCCCTCCTCGCACAGCTCCTGCAGCCCCTTGGTCAACTGCTTCATCTTCAGCGGATCCTTCAGCTGCGCGCGGCGGAACAGCTCGGGCGCGAAGTTGGGGATGCCCTTGAACGTCAGATCCTCGCCCTGGGTAAAGGTGTCCCCGATGCGGATGGTGCCGTGGTTGTGGATGCCGATGATGTCACCGGGATAGGCGGTCTCCACGTGCTCGCGATCGGACGCCAGGAAGGTCAGCGCGTCCGGAACCTTCACGTCGCGCCCGATGCGTACGTGACGCAGCTTCGCGCCCTTGTCGAAGGTGCCGGAACAGATGCGCATGAAGGCGATGCGATCCCGGTGATTGGGATCCATGTTCGCCTGGATCTTGAACACGAACCCGGTGAACTTCTCCTCGGTAGGCTCGACCACCCGCGAATACGCCGGACGCGGCAGCGGCCCCGGGGCGTACTCGACAAAGTCGTCCAGCAGCTCCTCGATGCCGAAGTTGTTGATCGCCGAGCCGAAGAATACCGGGGTCTGCTCACCGCGCAGATAGGCGTCCGGATCGAACTCGTGGGAGGCGCCCTGCACCAGCTCCAGCTCCTCGCGCAGCTCTTCGGCCTGGGTACCCAGGACCTCGTCGAGGCGCGGGTTGTCGAGGCCCTCGATGATCTCGCCGGTGGACTTCTTGCCGCCCTGCTCCGGGTCGTACAAGTGCACCGCATCGCGGCGAATGTGATAGACGCCGCGGAAACGCTTGCCGCTGCCGATCGGCCAGGTGACGGGGGCGCACTGGATCTTCAGCACCTCCTCGACCTCGTCCAGCAGTTCGATCGGCTCGCGCCCCTCGCGGTCCATCTTGTTGACGAAGGTCATGATCGGGGTATCGCGCAGGCGGCAGACCTCCATCAGCTTGATGGTGCGGTCCTCCACGCCCTTGGCCGCGTCGATGACCATCAGCGCGGAATCCACGGCGGTCAGCGTGCGGTAGGTATCCTCGGAAAAGTCCGCATGCCCCGGGGTATCCAGCAGGTTCACCATGCGCCCCTTGTAGGGGTACTGCATCACCGAGGAGGTGACCGAGATCCCGCGCGACTGCTCCATCGCCATCCAGTCGGAGGTGGCGTGGCGCGCGGACTTGCGCCCCTTGACCGTACCGGCGAGCTGGATCGCGCCGCCGTACAGCAGGAGCTTTTCGGTCATGGTGGTCTTGCCCGCGTCCGGATGCGAGATGATCGCAAAGGTCCGGCGGCGGGCGGTCTCGTCGACAAAGGACATCAGTCGGGTCCCGTACGGGGAGAAAGCCCGACATTCTAACGTATTCCGCCCGCCGCATTGGGCGGCGGGCGGAAACGGTTCAGCGTACGGCGGCTTCGGTGCGCATGGCCGTGCGCTGCTCGGCAAGGCTCTCACGCGCGGCCGCCAGCTCGGCCTCGCTCATGCGGGACTCCAGGCGTTCCACGTGCTCGCCATCGTCGCCGAGGCTGTACCAGACCCAGGCCTGGACCCGGTCGCGATTCACCCCGCGGCCGGCCATGTGCAGGCGCCCGAGCCCGCGCTGGGCCTGGGCGTTGCCCTGCTCCGCCGCGAGCACATACCACTCGACGGCGTCGTCCACCGAACGCTCGACCCCGCGCCCGGTCTCCAGCAGGTAGCCCCAGTGATACTGGGCGGAGGCCAGCCCCTGATCGGCGGCGCGTTCGATCCATTCCGCGGCTTCGGCCGGATCGTCCGCCAGCAGGTCGCGCCCGAGGTGATACTGGGCATCCATGTCGCCCAGTTCCGCCGCGCGACGGTAGTGTTCGCCGCTTTTCTCCGCGTCCACGGGAACCCCGCGTCCGGTGGCATGGAGGTAGCCGAGGAAGTAGTGCGCGCGCGCATGCCCCTGCTCGGCGGCCTGCGCGAACCATTCGGCTGCCGCCGCGTCGTCCTGTTCGGTGCCACGCGCGGTGTAATGGGCCATGCCCACGTCGAACTGCGCGTCACGGTCGCCGCGTTGCGCATTGCGTTCACGGATACCGAACCAGACACCCAGCAGTTCCTGCTGGCGTTCGGCTTCGTCGTAACCGAATTCGGTGGCCACCGCGGGGCCGGCGGTCAACAGGAGCGGCAGGGCCGCGGTCAGGGCAAGAAGGGACTTTTTCATCACAGCCTCGATACGGAACCGGTCGTAAGGCCCTGAGAATAGACACATGCCCGTGGAACCGCAAAACCGACAGTGCATTTTTGCGCACCCTGACCGCAGAATGCGCCAGGGAAACGCTGATCAGCGTTTCCCTAGGCCCCCGCCGGTTCCTCGCAGCTGCGGCGCAGCACCCAGGCATCCTCGCGGCCGCTGGGAAGCGGGTAGTAACGCGGTCGGGTGCCGATGTGCTCGAAGCCCTCCGAGCGGTAGAGCTGCACGGCCGCGGCGTTGGAAGGACGCACCTCGAGGAACAGGGCCTCGGCGCGTTCATCGCAGGCACAGGCCAGCAGCCGGCGCAGCATGAAGCGCCCCAGCCCGTAGCCCTGCCAGCGCGGATCCACCGTCAGATTCAGCAGATGCGCCTCGCCGGCGGCCACGGTCAGGATCGCATGCCCCACCTGACGGCCATCCACGGACAGGATCCAGCCGTCGTAACCGACCTTCAGGCAGTCCTGGAAGATCCGCGCGGTCCAGGGATAGTCATACGCCTGGCGCTCGATCACCATCACGCGATCGATGTCGGCCAGCTGCATGCGCCGCAGTTCGGGTCGGGTTCGGGCTTCGGCACTCATCGGTCATCTTCCCTCGTGCAGGAGTCGACCCCCGGATGGAGCCGGTGGTTCAGTCGGTGGCCGCGGACGGCAGGCACGCACGCGCCCGCTGCAGGTCCTCCCAGGCACGCGCCTTTTCCCGCGGCGAACGCAGCAGATAGGCCGGATGCCAGGTCACGACCAGCGGAATGCCGCGATACTCGTGGACGCGCCCGCGCAGGCGCCCCACCGCGGTCTCGGTCTCCAGCAGCTGGTGTGCCGGGACCCGCCCCAGCGCCACGATGACCTCCGGGGCGATCGCCTCGATCTGGCGATCCAGGAAACCGCGGCAGGCCCGTGCCTCCTCCGGCTTCGGATCCCGATTGTTGGGCGGCCGGCACTTCAGGATATTGGCGATGAACACGTCGTGCTCGCGATCCAGCCCCAGCGCCGCCAGCATGTTGTCCAGCAGCTGCCCGGCCCGCCCGACGAAGGGCTCGCCGCGACGATCCTCCTCGGCCCCCGGGGCCTCGCCGACGAACAGCCAGCGGGCGCCGGTATCGCCCACCCCGAAGACCGTCTGCCGCCGGCTGGCCGCGAGCTCGCTGCAGGCAGTGCAGCCCGCGACTTCGTCACGCAGGGCCTGCCAGTCGAGGCCCGTGGCCGGCACGGACGCCCCCCGCGGCTCCTGCTCCACGGTCAGGCCGGCCTCCGGTTCAGGTGGTGGCTCCGGGGACGCTTCCGGCGCGGCGCCGGTATCCGCCGACGGGCGCGCCCGCCACAACGGGATGCCCATGTCGGCGAGGATGCGCCGCTTGTGCCGCGAGAGTTCCACGCCCGCCTCCCCGC
The DNA here is from genome assembly GCF_000377325.1 of Thioalkalivibrio sp. ALgr3. Lineage (NCBI taxonomy): Bacteria > Pseudomonadati > Pseudomonadota > Gammaproteobacteria > Chromatiales > Ectothiorhodospiraceae > Thioalkalivibrio > Thioalkalivibrio sp. ALgr3. Next base: position 158,044 of record NZ_KB897980.1, read on the forward strand.
TCAGGCTTGCGGGGCACGGCCGCGGCGCCGATGGCGCTGCCAGCGCACCAGCGTCAGCAGCGGCCCGGACAGCGCGTACACCACGAACCCGGCCAGCAGCATCTTGGGCGGATCCAGGGCCGCCAGCATCAGCGCCCCGACCACGCCCAGCATGGCCAGGAACGGGACCCGGTGGCGGAAGTCCATGTCCTTGAAGCTGAAATAGGTCAGGTTACTGACCATTGCCGCCCCGGCGAGCACGGTGATGATCAGCACCGCCACCGCCCCGGTGTCCCCCAGCTCCGCGGCCATGCCGAGGTCCTCGACCACCCAGACGGTCCCCACCAGCAGTGCCGCACTCGCGGGACTGGGCAAGCCCTGGAAGAAGCGCTTGTCGGTCACCGCCAGGCGGCTGTTGAAACGCGCGAGTCGCAGCGCCGCCGCCGTGGCAAAGAAGAACGCGGCCACCCAGCCGAAGTTGCCCAGGTCCTGCAGCTGCCACAGGTACACCACCAGTGCCGGGGCCAGACCGAAGGAAACCAGATCCGAGAGCGAATCGAACTGCGCGCCGAACTCGCTCTGGGTATCGGTCATGCGCGCGACCCGGCCGTCCAGGGTATCCAGCACCATGGCCACGAAGACCGCGATGGCCGCGGTAATGAACTCCCCGTCGATGGCGGACACGATCGCCAGGAATCCGGAGAACAGGACCCCGGTGGTGAACAGGTTGGGCAGCAGGAACACCCCGCGCCGCCGCCGCGAACGCGGAGGCTCGTCGTCCAGCTCGTCCTCGCCACGGATGATGTCGGGGTCTTCGTCGGGATTCATTCGGCCAGCTCCACGGCGCCGCCCTGATCCCCCGGCTCGCGCGGCGGGAGCCCGCCCAGCAGGGTGGTCCCCGCCAGCACGACCTGCCCCGGCCGCACCATCACGTGCGATCCCTGCGGAAGCCACAGCTCCGCACGTCCACCGAAACCGGCAAAGCCGATGCGCTTGCCGCGCCCCAGCCGATTGCCGGGCAGCACCTCCGCCATGCGGATGAAACGCGGCCAGTGCGTCACGCTGAGAGCCAGGGTCATGCGGTCATCCTCGTCGGTGGCCAGGGCGAACGCAAGCCGGCCGGCCAGCTGCAGGTCGGGCTCGCGATCCGATTCCTGCCCCGGCCAGACGCGCTCGCGCACCTCGACCTCCTGCGGGGCATGGATGTTGTATTCGCCGAGATAGCGCTGGCGCATGCGGATGCGCTCGGCCTCGCGCCCGGTGAACGGGTCGGTGGTGGTCTCCACCGATTCCACCACGCCGTCGACCGGGGCCACCAGGCCCAGGGCCTGGGCCGGCGCCCGGCGCCGCAGATCGCGGAACAGGGCCATCAGGGCCAGCATCAGGATGACCAGGAACAGACCCAGATCCGCCAGCCCGGACAGCAGCGTGATCACCGCCATCCAGGCGGTGACGATGACGAACAGGCGGCCTTCCTTCGCTACCGGAAACAGCATGTCCCCTCCGCGGCCCGCACCCGGGGCCGGTGGTGCCGCGGATCAGTTGCGCGACTTGTCGACCAGCTGGTTGGCCTGGATCCAGGGCATCATCGCACGCAGCCGCTCGCCCACCTGCTCGATCTCGTGGGCGGCGTTGCGGCGGCGATTCGCGGTCATGGAGGGATAGTTGGTATCCCCTTCCTGGATGAAGCGCTTGGCGTACTCGCCGGTCTGGATGTTGTGCAGGGCCTCGCGCATGGCCTCGCGGGACTGCTGGTTGATGACCTTCGGGCCGGTCACGTACTCGCCGTACTCCGCGTTGTTGGAGATGGAGTAGTTCATGTTGGCGATGCCGCCCTCGTACATCAGGTCGACGATCAGCTTGAGCTCGTGCAGGCACTCGAAATAGGCCATCTCCGGGGCATAGCCGGCCTCGGTCAGGGTCTCGAAGCCGGCCTTGACCAGCTCCACCGCGCCGCCGCACAGCACGGCCTGCTCGCCAAACAGGTCGGTCTCGGTCTCGTCCTGGAAGGTGGTCTCGATGATGCCGGTGCGGCCGCCGCCGATCGCCGAGGCATAGGACAGCGCGATGTCGCGCGCCTTGCCGGAGGCGTCCTGCTCGATGGCGATCAGGTCGGGGATGCCGCCGCCGCGGGCAAACTCCGAGCGCACGGTGTGACCCGGCGCCTTGGGCGCGATCATGATCACGTCGAGGTCGCCACGCGGCTCGATCTGGTTGTAATGGATGGTGAAGCCATGGGCGAACGCGAGGGTGCCGCCCTGCTTGAGGTTGGGCTTGATCTCCTCGCTGTAGAGCTTCGCCTGGTATTCGTCGGGGGCCAGCACCATGACCAGATCGGCGGCGGCCACCGCGTCGGACACGTCGGCCACCTTCAGGCCGGCTTCCTCGGCCTTGGCGCGCGAACCGGAACCGGCACGCAGGCCGACGGTGACGTCCACGCCGGAATCCTTCAGGTTGTTCGCATGGGCGTGTCCCTGCGAGCCGTAGCCAATGATGGCCACCTTCATGCCCTGAATGATGGAGAGGTCGGCGTCTTTGTCGTAATAGAGCTTCATTGCGGTTTCCTTGGCAATCGGTGAAAGGTGTTCAGATCTGGAGCGTGACGTCCCCGCGCGCGATGCCCATGACCCCGGAGCGCACCACCTCCTGCACGGGGAAGGGCTCCAGGGCCTGAAGGAAAGCATCCAGCTTGGAGCCCTCCCCGGTGATTTCGATGACGTAGGTCTTTTGCGTGACGTCGATGATGCGGCCGCGGAAGATGTCGGCGAGGCGCTTCACTTCTTCGCGGTCGCCGGGTTCGTCCACGCGGACCTTGACCATCGCCATCTCGCGCTCGATATGCGGATAGGAGGTCAGGTCGAGCAGCTTGATCACGTCGATCAGCTTGTTCAGCTGCTTGGTGATCTGCTCGACGATCTCGTCCGAGCCGCTGGTGACGATCGTCATGCGTGAGAGCGTGGGGTCGTCGGTGGGCGCGACGGTCAGCGATTCGATGTTGTAGCCGCGGGCTGAGAACAGGCCGGCCACCCGTGACAGGGCACCGGATTCGTTCTCCAGCAGGACACTGATGATGTGACGCATACGGAATCCTTCCCTGTCAGACCAGGATCATTTCGTTCTGACCGGCACCGGCCGGGATCATCGGATAGACGTTCTCGGACTGATCGGTGATGAAGTCCAGGAACACCAGGCGGTCCTTCTGCGCCAGGGCCTCCTTCAGCGCGCCCTCCACGTCGCCCGGCTTGTCGACCTGGATGCCCACGTGGCCGTAGGCCTCCGCCAGCTTGACGAAATCGGGCAGCGCATCCATGTACGACATCGCATAGCGGCCCTGGTAGAAGAACTCCTGCCACTGCCGCACCATCCCCATGTAGCGGTTGTTCAGGTTCAGGATCTTCAGCGGCAGCTGGTACTGATAGCAGGTCGACAGCTCCTGCATGCACATCTGGATGCTGGCCTCGCCGGTGATGCAACCCACCGTCGCATCCGGATGTGCCAACTGCACGCCCATCGCGAACGGCAGTCCCACGCCCATGGTTCCCAGGCCGCCGGAGTTGATCCAGCGGTTGGGCTTGTCGAAGCCGTAGAACTGCGCGGCCCACATCTGGTGCTGGCCCACGTCGGAGGTCACGAAGGCCTCGCCGCCGGTCAGCTCCCAGAACTTCTGCACCACGTACTGCGGCTTGATCAGCTCGGATTCGCGATCGTACTTGAGACAGTCCTGGCCGCGCCATTCGCGGATCTGGCCCCACCAGGCCTTCAGCGCGTCGGCATCCGGCTGGCCGCCGTTCTCGTCCAGCGCACGGATCAGCTCGCGCAGCACCGGCTCCACTTCGCCGACAATGGGCACGTCCACCTTCACGTTCTTGGAGATGGAGGCCGGGTCGACGTCCACATGCACGATCTTCGCGTGGGGGCAGAACTTCTCGATGTTGCCCGTCACGCGGTCATCAAAGCGCGCGCCGATGGCGATCAGCACGTCCGCGTGGTGCATCCCCATGTTGGCCTCGTAGGTCCCGTGCATCCCCAGCATGCCGACGAACTGCTCGTCCGAGGCCGGATAGGCGCCCAGCCCCATCAGAGTGTTGGTGATGGGGTAGCCCAGCTTGCGGGTGAATTCGGTCAGCGCCTCGGAGCCGCGACCCAGCACCACCCCGCCGCCGGTATAGATCATCGGCTGCCTGGCCGACAGGATCAGCTCGATCGCGCGCCGGATCTGTCCGGTGTGGCCGCGGGTCTTCGGGTTGTAGGAGCGCATGTGGATGCTCTCGGGGTACTCGAACTCGCAGCTGTCGGCGGTGACATCCTTGGGGATATCCACCACCACCGGACCCGGGCGACCGGTGGTGGCGATGTAGAAGGCCTTCTTGATGGTGGTCGCGAGATCCTTCACGTCCTTGACCAGGAAGTTGTGCTTCACGCACGGGCGCGTGATGCCCACGGTATCCACTTCCTGGAAGGCATCATTGCCGATCATGCTGGTCGGCACCTGGCCGGTGAACACTACCAGCGGCACCGAATCCATGTACGCATCGGCAATGCCGGTCACTGCGTTGGTCGCCCCCGGACCGGAGGTGACCAGGGCCACGCCGGGCTTGTCCGAGGATTTGGCGTAGCCCTCGGCGGCATGGATCCCACCCTGTTCGTGGCGGACCAGCACATGCGAGACCTGGCTCTGCTTGTACAGCGCATCGTAGATGTGCAGGACCGCGCCGCCGGGGTAGCCGAAAACCAGGTCAACGCCTTCGGCCTGCAGGCTGCGGACGAAGATTTCGGCACCGGTGATGGCGGTGGACGATGCAGAGGTCTCGGACATGACGGTTGTTCCTTACCAGGGGCTGTCGGGCGATCGTGATCCGAGCGGACACGCCGAATCAAAATAGCCCACCATACTAATATGAAATCGCCCGCGCTTCACGCCATACGGCGCGCCAGCGAGCACGGTCCACGTGAGGGGCGCAACGCCACGGCACCCCCGCCCTTCCCGGGGCGAGCGGAACCCAACGCCGGAGGCCCCGTCCGGAGATTGCCACGGCCCCTGGCGGGGCCTCGCAATAACAGGAAACAACCCGCGGGGCCCCGCAAGGGCGAAAGACAACTGGCGTGGCCTCGCGATGACGGGACGCAACCAGCACCGTCATCGCGAGGCGCGCAGCGCCGTGGCGATCTCCGGGGGCGGCCCCGGCGGAGCCGATCGTCAGTCGGGTTCGGCGCCGGCCTGAGCGGTGGGCAGCTCGGCGAAGTGCTGGCGCGCGCGCGCCACCAGGTCCCCCGGCAACCCTTCCTTCTCCGCGATGGTCAGGCCGAAGGACACCCCCGGCTCGCCGATCAGCAGGCGATAGGTGGGCGACAGGGTATCCGGGTCGAACTGCATGGAGGCATTGAGGATGCCCGACTGCTGCGCCGCATAGTCCTTCAGCGGCGCCAGGTGGGTATTGACGATCCCGCGGGTGCCGCGCGCGCGCAGCTCGTCCAGCATCGCCATCGCCAGCGCCGCGCCCTCGTCCGGGTCGGTCCCGGTCCCCAGCTCGTCGAGCAGGATCAGGCTCTCCGGGCCCGCGTTGTCCAGGATGCGCTTGAGCACCGCCACGTGCCCGGCGAACGTCGACAGGTGGTGCAGCAGGCTCTGGTTGTCGCCCACGTCCACCATCACCTGGTCGAAACGGCCGATGCGGCAGTCCTGCTCGGCGGGGATGTGCAGCCCGCACCAGGCCATGGTCACCAGCAGGCCGAGAGTCTTCAGCGCGACCGTCTTGCCACCGGTGTTGGGGCCTGTGATCAGCAGCAGCGGCTGCTCGTCGTCCAGACGGATGGACAGCGGCACCGGCTGCGGCCCGTTGCCCTCGGCGAACTGCAGCAGCAACAGCGGATGATAGGCCTCGTCCAGTTCCACCCCGGGACGGTCTTCCAGGGCCGGGGCGTGGGCGTTCATCTGCGCGGAGAGCTGCGCGGCGGCCGAGGCCAGGTCGATCCAGGTCAGCGCCGTCAGCATCAGATCCAGCGGCTCGCCGTATTCGCGCACAGTGTCGGTCAGTTCGCGCAGCAGCCGCTGCTGCTCATTGTTGATCTGCCCGTTGACGGTATCCAGCTGGTTGTTCAGCGGCACCGCCTCGATCGGCTCGATGATGTGATCGCGCCCGCCCATCGCGGTACCCCGGCGCACGCCCTTGACCGCGCCGGCGGCATCGCCGCGCAGCACCATCACCGCACGCTCCTGGTGCCACTGGACCTTCAGCGCGTCTTCGCCGGTCTGCGCCACGTCCGACTGGTTCAGGCGCTTTTGCACCACCGTCTCGACCTCGCCGCGCAGCCGGTTGCGCTCGCCGAAGGCCTGCACCAGCGATTCGCTGGCATCCTCGCGCAAGGACCCGCCGGGGTTCAGGCAGGCGGACAGGCGCTGCTCCAGCGCCTCCGGCGGGTACAGCTTGTTCAGGTCCGCGGGGTAGATCTCCGGGGTATCCTCCAGCTGATCCGCCAGCTCGCGCGCATGGCGCATGATGGTCTGCAGGTTGTGCAGCGCCTGCACCGGCAGCGCGGAACCCGGATTGCCGGCCTGGCGCAGCGCCGCGCGCACGTCCGGCAGCTGCCCCAGACGCGGCAGCGTGCCCGCATCCAGACGCTGGCGGGCCACGGTCACCGCCTTCTGCAGCGCGCGCGCCGCCTCCAGGTTGGGGGCGGGCTCCAGTCCGCGCGCGGCATCGGCACCGTAGGGCGTGGCGGTCAGGCGTTCCAGCAGGCGCTGGATCGCGGGAAATTCGAGGGCCTTCAGATCAACCTGCATGGGCTTGGACCTTGTGGATGTCGTTTCTTCACGGCGTTTGTTCGAACCCCCGTCATTGCGTGGTTCTTCAACTCCCCGTCATTGCGAGGTTCTTCACCCCCCCGTCATTGCGAGGAGCGCAGCGACGAAGCAATCTCCTCGAGCTTGCAGAGCGCGTGCAATCGAGACTCCGGTGGTTCCGGATGGAGATTGCTTCGTCGCCTGCGGCTCCTCGCAATGACGGGGGGCGCCATGACGGGGGCCGGATGGTTCGCAATGACGCCGGGTGGATGGTTCGCCATCACGGGAGATGGCGGTCCGGTGCTAATCCTCCTCGGCCTTCTTAAACATGCCGAGGTAGGCCTTCTTGTCCAGCATCGGCTCGCGCATCACCGCCAGCATGTCGTCCAGATGCTCCGGCGTGCTCATGCCCACCAGCGAGGTTCCCAGACCCGGCGTCGAGCGATTGAACTGCATCGCACGCTGCGCCGGATTGGCCAGCCCCGCCAGCTCCTTCTCCACCACTTCCACCGACTGCTGCGCGAGGTGGCCCTTGAGCATGGTGTGCGAGGCCATCATGTAGATCTCCAGCTGATGCGCCGCCTGCAGCGGGCTGGCCACGTTGCCCTGCCCGGTGGCCGTATTGAAGCGCGTGAAGCCCTCCAGCATCACCTGATTGAACGGCAGCATCGCCAGCTTGAAATGATCGCGCGCGAACTCGTCGCCGGTCACGGTCTGCGCCGCACGCTGGGCCAGCCCCTGAATCGAGGTCAGTGACTGGAACACCGCGGCGTCGGTCTCCTCGCGAAAGCCCTCGAAGGTCGAGATCCCGTAGGCGCGGATCTTCTTGTCGCGCACCGCACGTTCCAGCATCTCGAACACCGGCTCCAGCTTCCAGTTGGTGCGTTCCTTGCCGATCTCGTGGATGTGCACCTCGGGCTGGTCGATGATGAACGCATCCAGGGTCTCCACGCCCATCAGCGAGCGCGACAGCTCCATCTGGTAGTGGATGTATTCCGGCGTCAGCAGATGCGCGCCCTTGGCCAGGTCCTCCTTCGTGCCCATGCCCGGGGCCTCGATCTCGCGCTGGAACCAGGCGTCCATGTCGTCCGGCTGACCGCCGCGCAGGGTCAGGAAGCCTCCCTTGGAGATCAGGAACATCGCCTCGCGCGGGACCCCGGCCTCCAGCGCCGTGCGCACGCCCGCGCCCACGGCCGCCAGCGAGCGGCCATAGCGGTAATGCGCGGAGGTATCCACCACGTTGATGCCCTCGGTCAGCCCGCGGGCCACGATCGCGGAGATCGCCGCATCCACCTCGGCGGTGGCCGCCCCGCCAAAGGTGCCGATGCCCAGACTGGACAGGCGCATCCGCGCGCGCGAGAACTCGCTGTAATGGCCCTCGGCCGCACGCCCGTCGGCGAGGAACGACTCGGCGTACTTGCGCGTCGCCTTGGCGTTGGCGTAGCCGGGAATCAGTTTCTGCGAAGCTTCCATATTCCTCTCTCGAACCGCCGCAACTGGGGCAACCGCCGGATCCTGGTCCTCCGGCGCATCGCATCGGGAATGCGAATCCTAGGGAAACACCGCTCGATGTGCACGTTTCCCTCGACAGACGGAGGGTGCCCGCCCTGCGTCCCCCGATCGTTTGCGGCCAGCCCCGGAATGCTGCGAAGCTGGCGGCCCCATCGTGCCGCCCGGAATACCGCCCGAGATGACCGCTCCCGAAGACCCCGAACACACCCCGCAGACGGGCGTCGAACCGGAAGACGAAGCCGGCTTCGAGGCCCTGGAACGCGGCGACTTTGCCGCAGCCCACCGAATCTGGAGCGAACGCGCCGACGGACCGCATGCCGGCGCCCATCTCGGCCTGGGCGTGCTGTACGCCAGCGGCCTGGGCGTCGAATCCGACGTGCAGCGGGCCCGCGAGCACTGGAAACGCGCGGCCGATCTGGGCCTGCCGGATGCCTGCTTCAACCTCGGCCTGCTGGCCGAACAGGGGGTCGCCGAGGGTGATCCCGCGGAGGAAGCCGAGACCTGGTATCGCCGCGCGGCGCAGGCCGGTCACGCGAACGCCCAGTACAACCTGGGCGTTCTGCGCTTCGCCAGCGAAGTCACCCCGGAAGCCGCCGCGGAGGCCGTCGCCTGGTGGGAGAAAGCCGCCGAACAGGGCGATCCCGATGCCCTGAACAGTCTGGGGGTGGCGTACGAAACCGGCCGCGGCTGCGATGCCGACCCCGCCGAAGCCGGCCGGCTGTACGCACGGGCCGCCGGCGCCGGTCATGCCGGGGCGGCCTGCAACCTCGCCCGGCTGCTGGAACAGGGCCACGGCGTGATCGCCGATCTGACCGAGGCCGTGCGCTGGTACCGCCAGGCCGCGGAGGACGGCGACAACGAGGCCGCCGCCCGCCTCGGCAACCTGTACCGCGACGGCAAGGGCGTGGAATGCGATCCGGCGCAGGCGGCACACTGGTATCGCGTCGCCGCCGATGCCGGCCATCCCGCGGCGCGTACCAACCTGGGCGTGCTGCTGGACCGCGGTCACGGGATCGCCCGGGACCAGCGCGAGGCCGCCCACTGGTACCGGCTGGCGGCCCGCCAGGGGCAGATGCAGGCGCAGTACAACCTGGGCATCTTCCTGGCCGAAGGCCATGGCGTGGAACAGGATCCGGTCGAGGCCTGGGTTTGGTTCTCGCGCGCGGCCGACCAGGGACACCCCTCGGCCGCCGACGCCCGCGACTATGTCCACCAGCACCTGTCACTGGAGCAGCAGCAGGACGCCCTGGCCCGCAAGTCGCGTGAGTGATCGCCGTCAGCCGCCGGAGCCGTGTTTCCCCGGACCCGGCCTCAGCCGACCCACGCCCCGCCCACCGTCAGACTGAGCGCCAGGACCGCTACCACACGCCTGGCGGGCTTGATCGGCCCGTCGCTGTGTGGACACTTCGCCCGCATGAGCGAGGAGATGCCCATCGACGCCCTGCACGGGGACTTTGCCGCGGCGCTGGCCGACGGTCCGGTGGTGGTATCGGCGGCGACCGGTTCGGGCAAGTCGACGCGCCTGCCGGTGTGGGCGCGGGAACAGGGGCGCGTGCTGGTGGTGGAACCGCGCCGGGTAGCGGCCACCAGCCTGGGGCACTGGGTGGCCGGCCTGCTCGGCGGCAAACCCGGGCGCGAGGCGGGCTTCGCCGTGCGCGGCGAGGTGCGCTGCGACCGCGACACGCAGATCGTGTTCGCCACGCCCGGGATGGCCCTGCAATGGCTGGCGCACAACGGCCTCGCGGATTTCGCGGTGGTGGTCCTCGACGAGTTCCACGAACGCCGCTGGGATACCGACCTGCTCTACGCCCTGCTGACCGAGACCGGATGCCACCGCCTGGTGATCACCTCGGCCACCATCGACGGCGCGCGCCTCGCCCGCGATCTCGGCGGCACCCACCTCGAGAGCCCCGGCCGCTCCTGGCCGGTCGCGCTGGAACACCTTGCCGCGGACCCGCAGGCAATGCCTCATGCGAAGGACCTGGCCACGCGCGTGGCCGAAGGCATCCGCACCGCACTGGCGCGTACCGACGGCGATGTCCTCGCCTTTCTGCCCGGGCGCGGCGAGATCAGCGCGGCGGCCCGGGCCCTGAAGGACGAGCCGGTGGCCTGTATCGAGCTGCACGCCGGCGCCAGCGCCGAGGCGCAGCGCCATGCCCTGCAGCCGGGGCAGGAACGCCGGGTGATCCTCGCCACCAACGTCGCCGAGAGCTCGGTGACCGTGCCCGGGGTCACCGCCGTGGTCGACAGCGGCCTGGAGCGCCGCACGGGTCGGCGCAACGGCCGCACCGTGCTCGCGCTGCAGGCGATCGCCGCCGACAGCGCGGAGCAGCGCCGCGGGCGCGCGGGCCGCACCGCGCCGGGTCTGTGCCTGCGCCTGTGGGGGCGCAATGCCCCGCTGGCCGCGAACACCCCGCCGGAGCTGCAGCGCGAGGACCTCACCGAACCGGTACTGGCGGCCGCCTGCTGCGGGCGCCCGGCACGCGAACTCGCATTCCCCGATCCCCCGCGCGAGGAGGCCCTGGAGCGCGCCGAAAACCGGTTGCGGGCGATGCACGCGATCGCCGCGGACGGTCGCGCCACCGCGCACGGCCGACGCCTGTTCGCCCTGCCGGTGGACACCGCGCTGGCCCATCTGGTGCTGGCCATGCCGGATGCGGCGACGGCCACGTTCATGGCCGACCTGGCCGGCGCCCTCGGCAGCCGCCGGGCGGTCGCGGTGCCGCCCGACGACGAACGCGAGCGGCAGGATGCACTCGCCGCCCTCGGCCGGGCCTGTGATGCGACGCTGCGGGTCGCCGCGGTGCGCGGCCACGCACCCGACGGGGTTCGCATACGCCGGGAGGAACGCCGCGAGGCGCGCCATCTGGCCCGTCAGGTGCGCGAGCTGGCCGGCCTGCCCGCCCGGGAATCGCAACAGGAACCGCAGCAGGAACCGGAGTCGGAGCCGCTCGCGGCCACCGCGCCCCGGGCCCTGACCGCCGCGGTGGCTGCCGCCCCCGAGCTGGCGTTCGTGCGCCGCGAGCGCCGCCGCTTTGCGCTGGGCAACGGCGGCGAGGAGGCGGAGATCGGTCGGGATTCGCTGCTGGCCGAGGATGCCGAGGCGGCCGTGGTGTTCGACAGCCACAGCCTGCCCGGCAAGGGCACCCGCGACACCCGCACCATCGCCACGGTGCTCGCGCCGCTGGAGCCCGATGCCCTGATCGACGCGGGGGTGGCCACGCCGGCCATCGCCGATCCCGAATGGTCCGCGGACGGACTCGTGGTCCGCCGCGACTGGTGGCATGCCGGGCGCGTACTGCGCAGCGACCACACCCGCCCCGCAGGCGCTCAGGCGCGCGAGGCACTGGCCTCGCTGATCCTCGACGACCGGCTGCTCGCCCCCGCCGGCTCGCGCCTGCACGACGACCTCGACGCCTGGGCACTGTATCTCGCGCTGGGCTTCGAGCAGGGCAAGGTCCCGGACGCCCGCGACTGGCTGGCCCGCCGCCTGCAGACCCTGGGCGTGGAGTCGGACGAGGACGTGGTCCTGCTGGAACCGGAGGACCTGGCGTTCGAGGGCGTACCCGAGTGGGAACGCGAACGGTTCGATCGCCGCTATCCGCGCGAGGTGCGGCTCTCGGGCCTGCACATGCGCATCCATTACGACGTCGCCCGCCGTACCGTCACCGCGGAGAAGATCGACGGCAACCGCCGCGACGACCCGAAGCGCTGGGAACTGCCCGCCTGGCAGGGCTGGCACGTCCGCTTCCAGCGCGCCAGCCGCGTGGTCGACGTGCGTTAACCTCCGGGCGGTCGCGAGATCACGTAGCGGTTGCGCCCGGCCGCCTTGGCCCGGTACATCGCCTGCTCCGCCTCGCGCAGCAGCTGTTCCGGGCCCGGTTCGGGATCGTGTCCGTAGAATGCGACGCCCAGGCTGGCACTGACCCGGAACACGTTTTCGCCGTCCTCCACGGGCGCCGCGACGGCCGCCAGCAGGCGTTCCAGCAGCGGGACGGTGGCTCCCGGGTCCACGTCTTCGAGGACCGCGACGAATTCGTCGCCCCCCAGCCGGGCAAAGGTATCGCCCTCACGCAGGCAGACCCGCATGCGTTCGGCGACCACCCGCAGCAGACGGTCCCCGGCGTCGTGACCATAGCCGTCGTTGACCGCCTTGAAACCGTCGAGGTCGAGGAACACCACCGCCAGCTGGGTTCCCCGGCGCCGGGCCCGGACCATGGCCTGGTGCAGGCGATCGAGCAGCAGGACCCGGTTGGGCAGCGCGGTCAGGGCATCGTAATGGGCACCGTGCTCGAACTCGCGCAGCAGATCCTTCTGCCAGGTGATGTCGGTGGAGATGCCCAGCAGGCTGTCGGGAAGAGTGCGGGACGAGTCCGTGTAGACCGGGGTCTTGACCTCCCAGTAGACCCGGTGGCCACCGTCCTCCTCGAGCGCCTCGATCTCCTCGCGGCTGTCCTCGCCGGCGAGCACCCGGCTGTCCACCTCGTGCAGACGGGCGACCGTGGCCGGCGGGAAGAAATCCTCGTCGCCGCGTCCGTAGAGCTCGTCCGCCGTGCAACCGAACACCCGCAGGGTCTCGCGGTTGCCATAGGTATAGCGACGCTGCCGGTCCTTCACATAGACCGCGACCGGCACACGGTCCAGGGCCTCGTGCAGCACCTGGATGTGGTGCAGGGAACGGTGCAGCTCCTGTTCCGCGGCCAGACGCGCGGTGATGTCGTAACAAAAGCCGACATAGCCCCGGAACTCGCCGTGCGGGTCATGGCGCGGCCCGCCCTCGTCGAGGATCCAGCGATACTCGCCGTCGGCGCGGCGCAGGCGGTATTCCAGGGTAAAGGTCCGGCGCGCGGCGACGGCGGCCCGGTAGCCCTCGATGCAGGCGGCGCGGTCGTCGGGGTGGACCCCCTCCAGCCAGCCGTCGCCCTGCTCCTGCGCCAGACTGCGGCCGGTGAAACGCAGCCAGGGCTCGTTGACATATTCCACGCCCCCGTCGGCCCCGGAGACCCAGATCAGGACCTGACCGGCGTCCGTCAGCTGACGGTAGTACTCCCGGCACTCCTCCAGCTCGCGGATACGCTCTGCCGCGTCCCGGAGCACCCGTCGCCAGGCGACCGGGATCGGCTCCTCGGGGAGATCGGTAAAGGGAAGCGCCGCACGCAGCTGCGACTCGGATTCGTCGTCCATCCGGGGCACCTGATCCATGCCCGCCTGTGCGGGGCCATTGTTCGAGCTTATACCATGACGGGCCACGGTCAACGGCGCCGGCGGGCTATCATCCCCCAGCGGCACTGCGCAGCAGGGGGTGGGTGCGGAACAGCCGCTCCAGGCGCTGTTCCAGTTCGGCGCGCACCGGGCCGCTGCGGTCCGCGTCGAGGCGGGATACGAACAGGTTGTCGTACCACTCCTCTTCCTCGTCCATGTCCCAGTCGACCTCGCGCAGCAGGGCCTGCCCGGCCTCGGGCAGCCGGGCGGGCAGCTCGCGGCCGGTGAGCTGTGCCCACACGCCGGTCCAGCAGCGGGCCAGCGCCAGCGGATGGTAGCCGCCGCCCCCGAGCACCAGCAGCTTCGGCGTGCCGTCGCCGTGGCGGGGGCTGGTCTCGATCACGTCGTCGATGCAGGCGAGGAAGCACTGGGTGGAGATGCCGAACTTGCCCAGCGGGTCCGGCAGCAGCGCATCGGTGCCGGCCTGCACGACCACGTAATCCGGCTGCCAGCGGGTACGCGCCGCCTCCCAGATGCGGCTGAAGGCGCTGCGGAATTCCGTGTCGTTGGTCTCTTTCGGCAGCGGCAGGTTGACCGCGTTCCCCAGCCGGCCGGTGTCCTCGATGCGCCCGCCCTGGAACGGATAGCCGTATTCGGTATCCATGTGCAGGGACACGGTAAGCACGTCCGGGTCGTCGGCGAATGCCGCTTCCACGCCGTCGCCGTGATGGGCGTCGATATCCAGGTACAGCACCCGTGCCCCGCTCTGGCGCAGGCGCATGATGCCCAGCGCGCAGTCGTTGAAGTAGCAGAAACCGCGCGCCTGGTCGGGGGCGGCGTGGTGCATGCCGCCGGCCGGATTGAAGGCCATGCCGCCCTGCAGCACGACCTCGGCACCCTGGATGGAACCATAGGTGGCCGTGGCCGGGGTGGAGAAGAAGCCGGCGAAGAACGGGTTCTCGAAGTTGCCGATGTTGTGGCGGTCACGGTAGCGCTGGAACACCTTGCCCAGGGCCTCGGCGCGCTGCATGGCGGTCACGTAGTCGCGAGTATGCAGCCACTCGAGCTCGGCGGGCATGGCCTTGCGGGTCACCGCCATCTCGCCGGGGGTGACGGCATCGTAGGCCTCGATCAGATCGATGGTCAGCGACACCCGCGGGATCCCGAGGGGGTGGTTGTCGCCGTAGCTGTGCCCGCGATAGCGCGGGGCGTGCAGCAGCGTCGCGTGGCGGCGCGCCGGACCGGATGCGGCGTCCGGGGCAGCGACGGGGGCGGCTTCGGGGGTGACATTCACTGGTGGCGCAGCCTCAGGTAGATCTCGGGCAGACGGCGCGGCAGCTCGTCCACGTGGTCGATGATGGTGTAGTGGCCGGGGCCGAAGATCGCCGGCAGGTATTCCGAGCCGGATGGGTCCAGGGTGACGCAGAACGGGTGCACGCCGGCGTCCACCGCCTCTTTCATGGCCATGCGCGTGTCCTCGTGCAGGTAGCGCTGATCGCCGCCGTCGTCGTAGTCGGCCGGGCGGCCGTCGGACAGGATCAGCAGCAGGCGGCGCTGGGCCGAGCTGCGCCGGAAGGCCTCCAGCGAGTGGCGAATGCCCGCGCCCATGCGCGAGGCCAGGCGCCCGGAGACCCCGGCGATGCGGTTGCGCACGGTGGCGCTCAGGTCTTCGTTGAAGTCCTTCAGCCAGTAATAGTTGACCTGATCGCGCTGTTTGGAGGCGAACCCGGCGATCGCACAGGGATCGCCGACCCGGTCGATGGCCTCGGCGAACAGCATCATGCCCTCGCGCACGCGGTCGACGATCTTGCCCTGCCCGCCCGGATGACGCGCCATGATGGAGGTCGACATGTCCGCCAGCATCAGCACCGAGGTGTCGCGGTGCTGCACCGCGCGACGGCGGTAGATGAAGGCCTTGGGCGACAGCCCCGCCTTCTTGTCGGCGACATAATCGATCACTGCCTCGGTATCCAGCTCGTCGCCGTCCATCTGTTTGCGCAGCGGCGCCGGGCGCATCGGGCGCTGCATCTCCAGACCCCGGGTCAGGCGCTTCAGGGTGTCGGCATGCCGGGTGAGGATCTCCGCCGCGCGGTCGGGCTCTTCGTCGTCCAGCACGCGCTCGTAGAGGTTGACCCAGTCGGAGATGTAGCGCTGCTCGCGGTAGTCCCACTCGGGGTACAGGATGCCGTCCTTCTTCGGCGTGTACGGCGCCGCGCGCTTGGCCACCTGGGCAGGCTGCGGGATCCCGGTGCCGATCCGCCCGCCGGTGCCGGAGGTCTCCTGCTGCGGGGTCTGGATGTCGGCGTCCGGGTCCTTCTGCGCGTCCTCCGGGGCCTGCTGCGGCTGCTCTTCCTGCTTCTCGTGCTCGAACTTGTGCTCGTCGTGCGCCTCGTGGTCGCGGAAGTCCGCCAGCTCGCCGTTACGCTCGCGCTGGGGATAGACCGGCAGCGCCGCGTTCAGCGACAGCCCGGGCAGGTAGGCCTCGGCGCGTTCCTCGATGGTGATCTCGGGAAAGGCCCCGTCGGCGAACAGCTCCTCGGCCACCTCCCAGGCGGTCACCACGTCGGCATCGGGCTCCAGCATGCGCGCGAGCCGCGGATCCTCCGGCTCGCGCCCTTCCAGCAACGCCCGGTGCGCCCGCAGGGCGAAATCGAAATACGTGCCGGCCGGTTCGGCCGGGCGTTCGTACGCCTCGGCCAGCCGCACCAGCCGTTCGAGAAAGCGCGGGATGCGCGGCGCGACCCGGGCGTTCACCCGCAGGTCCTCGGCCAGATCGAACAGGATCTGGAAACGGAACATGCGTTCGCCGAAGGCGGCGAACAGCGGCCGCCAGGTGATGCGCGAGCGGTCATCCAGCGGCGGGTGCTCGCTGCCCGCGCGCTCGAACAGGCGCTCCACGCGGGACAGGGCGTAGGTGTCGTAGGCCAGATGGGCGGCCGCATGCTGGGTGGCCACCAGGGCCTCCTCGCGCGAGTCCATCACCGCCGGCATGAACAGCCGCCGGCCGTCGGTCTCCAGCATCGGCCGGCCCTCGCCGGGCTTCCAGCTGGAATCCGCCAGCGGGATGTCGGCGTCCAGCCAGGCCAGCATCACCAGCCGCAGGAAGCGTCCGTGCATGCGCGGACGGAACCCCGGCAGCGCGTCCAGCAGCAGCTTCAGGCTCTCGTCGCTCTCCAGGCGGAAATACGCCTCGCCGCGCGAGCGCCCGGCCTTCAGCAGGTCGGCCCCCCGCCGCGCCCAGGACAGCAGACCACCATCGCCGACCAGGTTGCGCGCGATCGGCGCCCCTTCGAGGTAGCAGTCCAGGGTCAGGCCGCGCTCGTCGAACAGGGTCTCGGCCGGGTCGATCAGGGCCCGCAGCCCCTCGATGCCGCGACCGGCCGCGAGCTTGTCGAAATCGGTCTCGAAATAGGCCCGCGCGTCCGGCAGGCTGCGCTCGCACCAGCGCAGACCGGTCGCGTACCACTCGCGCTCGCCGTCCTCGCCCCAGGCGGCGAACACCCGGTCGGCCTGGCTCATGAAGCCTTCCAGCGCATCGGCGGAATTCACCCAGCGGGCGAATTCGGCGGCCTGTGCACGCCACGGCTCCACGCCGCCGACGTGTTCGGCCATCCGCGCGGAATGCCGCATGAAGCTCTTGCCGGCCTCGCGGTCATGGAAGAACAGGTCGCGCGCGGTCTCGATCCACCGCCGGGCGGGACCGGCACCGAACTCGCGGATCGCCGGCAGGGCCTCCTTCGCGTCGCGGTGGGCGACGAAGCTCATGTCCTCGAGGTGCTGCAGGATCTCCTCGATCTCGACGAGATCCTCGGCCTCGGTGTTCGCGCCCCCGTCGTTGCGGGCCTGCTCGCTCACGCGGCTTCCGACTCGGGGAAGTGGGCGTCGAAGATCTCCTCCAGCGCCTGGATCAGCTCGGGGTCATCGGTGATCGGCGCGATCATCGCCGCGCGGCAGGCCACGCGCGGGCTCAGGCCCGCCTGCATCAGCTCCCCGGCATAGGCCAGCGCGCGGGTGGAGGTCGCCTCCTCCAGGCCGTGGTCCTTCAGCGCCCGCGCCTTGCGCCCGGCGGCGACCAGCTTCTCCACCCGATCGGCGTCCAGACCGCCGGACTCCTTGGCGACGATCTCGCGCTCGACCTCTTCCGAGGGGTAATCGAAGTGGATGCCGACGAAGCGCTGCTTGGTGGACGGCTTCAGGTCCTTCAGCACGGTCTGGTAACCGGGGTTGTAGGAGATCACCAGCATGAAGTCCTCGTGCGCATCGATGATCTGCGACTTCTTGTCCAGCGGCAGCTGGCGGCGGTGGTCGGTCAGCGGGTGGATAACCACGGTGGTGTCGGTACGCGCCTCGACGATCTCGTCTAGGTAACAGATCGCCCCCTCCTTGACCGAGCGGGTCAGCGGCCCGTCCTGCCACACGGTCTCCTCGCCCTCCAGCAGGAAGCGGCCCACCAGGTCGGAGCTGGTGAGGTCCTCGTGGCAGGACACCGTGACCAGCGGCTGGCCGATGGTATGCGCGACATGCTCCAGAAACCGGGTCTTGCCGCAGCCGGTCGGCCCCTTGAGCATCACCGGAAGGCGCTTGGCATAGGCCGCCCGGAAGATCTCGACCTCGTCGGCCTGGGGCTTGTAGAAGGGCGCGCCGCCCTGGCTGCCATCCTGGCCGGGCTTGTCGATTACGTCGCGTTCCACTCCGCGCATGCGGTTGATCAGGTTCTTCATGCTGGCTCCTGTAGGCCGCCTGGTATGTCGCGTCGCATGACGATTCCGGGCACATTCCCGGGGGGCGCACCCCGGAATCGTCATCGCGCGGGGATTGTTGTATGATTTCGGGTTTGATTATACCCAACCAGTTCACTCGGATTCAGCGCGTAAATAGAGGACCCGCAATGAAACTTGTCAAACTCGTCAAGCTGAACAACCTGCAGTACAACCCGAACCGCGACCCGGAAGTGTACCGTCGCCCGGTGAACGAGGAATTCCGCCTGCAGGCCATGCTGAACGGCTCGGGCACCGCGCAGTGCCGCTTCACCGTGGAGGGCGAGACCCTCTGCGAAAGCAGCGTCTCCCTGCCCGGCAGCTTCGACTGCAAGTTCAGCTACGACACCGCGGGGACCCGCATGGGTGACCTGGAGATCGAGGGCAACGGCGAGACCTACCACCAGAAGATCCGGATCGACGTCCTCGAGCACGCCTGGATCGGCTGAAGGCCGCGCCATTCCCCGCTCCGCGGCACACGCGGACCGGCGAAGCGAAAAGGCCCCGTGGCTTGAGCCCGGGGCCTTTTCTGTTGGGGGCCTTTCTGACGGGTCTCAGCCCCAGTCGTACATGCGGATGAACTCGGGGAGCTTTTCGACCATCTCGTCCCGGTCGAAGAAGCGATCCGCCCGCGCCAGACGCATCTCGTCACGAATGTCCGCATCCCCGCCGAAACAGAACACCGGCAGGTTGATCTGGTATTCCATGCGCAGGGTGCGGATCACGTCCAGCGGATCGAACACCTCGATCTCGTCCAGATCCAGCAGCAGGAAGCGATACAGCAGCACCTCGTTCCAGTCTCCCAGACCCTCCAGATCGGTGGTCGCTTCCATGTGCCAGTCGTCGGGCAACGGCACCCGCAGGCGCTCGATCATCTCGCCGTCCCGGCTCATCAGGATCAGGCGCTTTTCCAGCCGGCGCTGGATCGTCGGTTCGGCCATCTCGGTGTCTCCTTGGAAATTCAGGCGATGCCGCGGTACAGCGCATCGATGCGGGCGCTGACCGCATCGGCCACCGCAGGGTCGAGGCAGCCGGCCAGGCGCGAGCGCAGATGCAGACGTTCCGGCAGCTCGCCCGCCACGCGCTCGCCGAGGACGCGGTCCACCGCGGGGTCCTCGCACCAGACGCGGGCGATGTGCTGTCCTTCCACGTGCAGGCGCAGGCGCCCGCAGGCCACCCGTGTCTCGAACACGTGATTGTCACGATTGACCCGGATCCCCTCCGGCACGGACGGGCGCGCATCCCCGTCCGCCAGATCGTCCAGTTCCTCGTAGCCGGCCGCCAGCCAGGCCTCCAGGGTCGCCGCGTCCGGCGTCACCTCCACCGGCGGCGCCTCGAAGCGGCGTTCCGCGACCCGGCGCAGCGAGTCGCGCAGGGCCGCAGAATCCGGCGCCCGCCCCAGCTCCCCGGCGCAGTCGGTCATGCCGGCCTCCAGTACCGGACGCAGCCATTCGCGATACCCCTCGCTGGGGGCCCGCACACAGGCGAGGAAATCCTCCACCGGGAAACGACCGAGAAAGCTCGCGCCGAATACCGAGCCCTCGTTCAGGGTGGCCGCACCGGTACCCATGATCTTGCGGCCCTGCACCCACACATCCTGTCCGCGGGGTTCCACCCCCTGCAGGCCCAGCTCGCGCAAGACGTCCACGGCCATGGCCAGGCCCTGCGCGAACAGATGCCGGGGGCCACGCTTGAGGACACGGCTCGGCCGGATCACGAAGAAGCAGTCCTGGTCGGCATCCACCCATACCGAACCACCGCCCAGGGGGCGCCGCACCACCGGGATGCCACGCGCGGCACAGTGGTCCAGATCGAGATCGGCTTCGGGATCCTGACTGCCGCCCACCGAGACATGCGCCTCGCGCGAGCGCGCCCACAGTATCCGGGGCGGAGCGTCCGGCGGAGTGGACGCCGCCAGCCCGGTATACAGGGCATGCAGCTCCGTCGCCGACCGCTCCCCGGCATCGATCCATTCCGGAGCGGCCGGGGTCGTCATCGCGCCTTATTCCTCCGACGGCTGACCGGCGGCCGCGTCGCCCTGCTGCTCCTGATCCTTGTCATCGTTCCCCGGCTTGTAGAAATAACGGAAATAGAAGTCGGAGCGCGACAGATCCTCGTACAGCTTGGCCCGTTCCTCGACCCCGGTGCGCATGATATCCACCAGCGCCTCGGCCTGCTGGCCATCGATGATGTGCATGCCGCCCAGCAGCTCCTGGTCGGTGTCGAGGAAATGCTGCGCCAGCTCCTCGGGCTCCTGCACGAACACCAGGAACGCCTTGCATTCGGGATCTTCGAGGTCCAGCGGCTGCATCACCAGTTTGCCGAGCCACGCCTGACGCGCGACCTGGTTGAACTGGTGGATGTCCAGCTTGCGACCCTTCTTGTACTTGTTGAGTTCGTTGCGGATCTCGCCCATGTTGGCGATTTTCATTGATTTCATGGCCTGCTTCCTGCCGCGAGTGAACGGGGAGGATAAACAACCCCGGCCCCCCTACGTAAGAAACCCCGGCGGACCGGGGTTCTTGAGTGCAACCAGGGGTTTTTCCCGGGCCGGGATTCAGTCATCCCACTGGAAGCCGGAGGACGCGAATCCGGTGGCCTCCTGCAGCGCCTCTTCCACCGCTCCCGGGGCATTGCGCAGCTGGATGAAACTGTTCGACCCCAGCATGCTCAGGTCGGGGAAATGCAGCGCCATGCGAAAGCGCATGTGCAGCGCCTCCACGTCGCCGCCATTGACCAGGACCTCGTAGGGCACGTAGGCGGTGTGGCGACGTGCATTGACGTCGACCGTCTCCAGGGCGTTGCGATCGGACGCATCCTCCTCGGCCCCGTCCGCGACGCGGATCGCCACGCCGACCAGGGTTGCGTCGCGCCCCGGGATATCCACGCGATAGACCTCGCTGACACCCCCGGCCCGCTCCTCCAGACCTGCACTCAGCGCCTCGAGCGCTTCCGCACGCGAGCCCCGGCTGCCCAGCTCGTAGGGCGCGTCGAAACGTTCCATGCCGAACGCATAGCGATACCGGTTGAGGTCGCGCTGGCTCTTGCCGTCCTCGTGGCCGAAGGTCTCCTCGGCCCCGAGGGCCTCTTCCAGCGACGCCGCGACACCGTCCAGCGGCACCTCGACACGATAGGCGTGCTGGAAGTAAACCGGATGCGTGTAGCTGACCTGCACTTCGCCGTCGACCTCGGTGATGCCGACACGCATCGGCGCGATATAAGCCGCACGCTCATGCGAGGCGGCCGCCTCCAGCAGGTCGTCGCTGGTCGCCACCAGCACGCGGGCCGAGTCGGTGACATCGTACTCACCGAGGATCTCGAAATCCGCGCCCTCCAGACGCTCGCGCGCCTCGTCGGCCACCTCGGAGACGCCGGCCCCGCCGTCGGTCCAGGCCAGCACGAACGGGCGATACTCGTCCGCGGTGGCGGACGCCGCCGCGGCCATCAGGGTCACGGCCACCAGCCCGGCCGTCAGTGACCGGACGATCCCGGTCGAGCCACCAGCTTGCAGCGGCTTGCGATGAAACAATGACATGGGTACTGCTCCTTCGATCAATGGGAAGCGGGACATCGCCGTCGACCCCGGCCGGGGCCGCAACCCCGGGGCCGGTGGATCGACGGGCCGACCTCAGAAGCGGTAGCTGTAGCCCAGCTCCAGCTCGTACTGCTTCATCTCGATCTCGATGTCCTGGTCCGGATCAAACGCGTTCGATCCGGAGACCGAATTGCTGGGCGCGTACATCGCCGCGAAGCTCAGCTCGTGCTGGTCGCCGAAGGACTTGGTGAAGCCCGCGGTGTAGTGATGCTTCATCACCCCCGGGGCGAGGATGTTCATGGTCACCTCGTCCGAATCGATCGGGTTGTCGCCGCGGTTGTAGCCCACGCGCACCTGCCAGTCGTTCGGCAGCTCGAACTGGGCACCGATCTTGTAGACGTTGATGTCGTCCCAGCCGAAGCCGCGACCGTCGGAGGTGCCGAAGAACGGGACGCCCTGTTGCATGGCCGCCCCCAGATCTTCCTGAGTCGGTCCGGAATTGGAGATCGCGTCCACGTCGGAGTAGTTGATGCGCTGGTAGTCGGCCACCAGGGTCACCGTGGGCGTCACCTCCCAGGCCACCCCCATGCCCCAGGTCGACGGGATGTCGAACGACCCGCTCTCGGCGAACAGCCCGGCATAGTCGTCGAAGTCGGAGTTGCGGATCTTGGAGCGGTAGTTGGCACCCAGCCGCACCCCTTCGGCCACCTGGGCCTGGATCCCGATCTGCGCGCCATAGCCCCAGGAATCATCCGTGCCGTTGCCGCTGAAGTTCTCCGGATCATCGGACGCCCCGAAATCGGCAAAGGTCTGGATCCCCTTCGCCTCGAAGCGCTGGTAGGAGATGATCGGGCTGAAGCCCACACTCACCTGGCCGTCGGCGAACCTTTGCGCGTAGGTCGGGATGATCGCCAGCTGCTCCAGGTCGACCCCGGCCGAGCCGTCACAAAACGGGCCAGTCTGCGAACCGATCGGATTTCCACCGCCGTCGGTGCAGTACATCGCGTTCTCAAATCCCGGATAATCGGTATTCATGCCACCGTTGCCGAGGAAGGCGATGCCCCAGGAGCGGTCTTCATCGATCTGCTGGACGAAGCCCAGCGACGGGATGAAGAAGTTCTTGCTGTCGCTGTCGACTTCGCCCGGTGCCAGACCAAAAGTGCCCATCTGCCCGGATGGCATGCCCGCCTCATACGAGCGCTCCGGACGGAAGTAGGTCAGGGCCCCGTCGAAGCGGGTTTCCATGCCGGCGATGCCGGCCGGATTGATGCCCGGTGCGTAGCTGTCCTGCGAGATGGCCATGCCGACGCCGCCCATGCCCTTGGCCTTGATGCCGTAGCCATGGGCGAAGTAGCCGTTGGTGGCCTGTGCGGTACCGGCGGCGCCCAGGGCCAGGCCGACCGCCATCGTCATCGCGCTGCGGCGAATGAAGCGTGCTTCCATTGTTGTCTCCTTTGGTGGTCTTCTTGTTGTAGCCGGGGGCGGACTGGCTCCCCCGTCGGCTCGGGACACCCGCACCGCTGACCATGCGGGCGGGCGTCTTTTTCGGCGGCCCCCTGCCGCGCGAAATTTCGGCGGCCCCCTGCCGCTCGAAACCTGAATATTCAAAACCGCTTATCGGCGCCCTGACGTGCGAAAGCCCCGCAGGGCGGGGCTTTCGACGGGGGCTTGATGGTTATTGCTTAACGGGCCGATGTCTCGTCCTCGGCCTCGTCGTCGGCGTCGAAGTCGAAGGTGCCGACATCCTCGCCATCCATCTGCCGCTTCACGAATCCGACGTCGCTGCTGTTCAGCGCGAACGGGAACGACAGGATGTCGGTCGGGCTGGAATCGCCGTAGGGGCGATTGCAGGCCGAGACCTCCTCGTCCGACTTGCCGGGGCAGCCGGAGGTCTGGAACGGCTTGCCGGAGGCGATCAGCTCTTCCACCTCGGACTGCGGCAGGCCGAAGTCCACCACCTGGCCGTCGTCGTTGAACTTCATGTCGTCGATGCGGCCGCCGGCGTAGTCGATGACGAAACGGCCCAGCTGCACGCGGCGCCACTGATCGCGCGGGACCGGCTTCCAGTCCTCCATCAGCGAGCCTTCCTCGGGGAAGAACGCGAACATGTGGTTGTGGCCGCCCAGGTCGCGGATGCGCTGGCAGACCTGCAGGATCTCTTCCTCGGTCTCGCCCATGCCGCAGATCAGATGCGCGCCGAACTTCTCCGGGCCGAAGATCTCGGCGGCCCACTCGATGGACTGCCAGTACTTGTCCCAGGTATGCGGGCTCTCGACCGACTTGCCGCGGGTGCGCTCGAAGATCTCCGGGGTCACCGCGTCCAGCGCGACGGTGAAGATGTCCGCGCCCTTGTCCCGCAGGAGCTGGAGGTCTTCATAGCTCATGGTGGTCGGGTTGGACAGGATCGACACCGGGATGTGATTGACCTCGGCGACCCACTTCTCCAGCAGCTCGACGGTGTCGGCATCGGAGTTGGGATGGGTGATCATGGAGATGCACATGCGCTCGAACTGGCCGGCGTCGGCGTTGTTCTTCACGCGTTCGATCACCTCGTCGTATTTGGCGGTGGGCCAGTCGACGCGGATGAAGTTGCGGTCGGCGTAGTCACGCGATTCCTCGCGGTGGCGCGCCAGCCCGCAGTAGGAACAGTTGGCGCGGCAGCCTTCCGGATAGGTGACCAGCAGGTTCAGACAGTGGGTGCAGGACGTGCGATGCATGGTCCCCGGCACCAGGCCAAGCGTAATCGCGGCCGCCGTGGACATCTGCACGTACTCCGGCGAACGCATGTCCGGGGTCTTGATGTGATAGTCCGGCCGATAGAAGTTTACCGGCGCGACCATCTCCTCTGCACTTGCACTCATTGTTTTCCTCCAGCGTTGTCTCGGGGATGCGGGGCATCCATCGACCGGGCCCGATTACGCGGCCCGATCACCATCGTCGAAATACTCGGAAAATGCAATCCATCCACGACGCTGCGTTGCGTCTTCGTTCGCCCGCGGCGTGCGCCAGTGCTGATTGAGAAACGCACGCCGGCGGCAGGCACGCTCCAGCGCCGGCCCGTACTGGCTGCGCATCTCGTCGTCGTAGTCCTCCAGCGCCTCGTCATCGCCGCCCAGGTCATCCACGATCGCCTGCGCGGCCGCCTCGCCGGAGACCACCGCCGCGGCGATCCCGGCCCCGGTGATCGGATGGGTCAGCCCGGCCGCATCGCCCACGAACAGCACCGGCCCGTGCACGAGGTGTTCGCGCAGACCGCCCACCGGGATGGCACCGCCGGTGCGATGCACGATCTCGGTGCCCAGCAGCCCCTGCTCCACCAGCTGCGCATGCAGCGTCTCCAGCGGGGTCTTCATGTCGCGCTCCAGGCGCTTGTCGGCGCCCAGGCCCAGGTTGGCCCATTCGCCCTTGGGGAACAGCCAGGCATACCCGCCGGGGAAATCGTCCGACAGCCAGACGTCGGTCGCGGTGTACGGCCGCAGCAACGGCACGGTGTACTGGCGGGTCTGCACCACCGGCAGCGGATCCAGCCCCAGGGCCGCGGCCACGGGGGAATGCGGGCCGTCGCCGGCCACCAGGAAGCGAAAGCCGACCTCGACCGCCTCACCCGTGTGCTTCACCCGGGCCACGCGCCGATCCACATCCACGTCGGTCAGCGGAGTGGACATCGCCACCTGCGCCCCGGCAGCCTCCGCCGCGCGGATGATCGCACGGTCGAACTCGCCGCGATCGACCATCAGGCCGGGGAAGTCGGACTGCTCTACCGCGCCGGAGGGCAGGAAGCTCTGCATGGAATCGATGCGCTGATGCAGCACGCCGTCCGGCTTCGCATAGGCGCCCATGGGGTTGGGGATGAACTCGGCGCATTGCACCGGCTCGCCGCGTGCACGATTGCGTTCCACCGCCAGCACCGACAGCCCCGCTTCGGCCGCCACGCGGGCGGCGGAGGCCCCGCCGGGCCCCAGCCCGACCACCAGTACGTCGACCGAAGGGGGCAGCATCAGGCGCACCCCGCCGGGTTGGGGACACCGTTCATTATTCGGCGGCCTCGTCGGTTTCCGCCTGCGCCAGGGCCTCGCGCAGGGCGGCGATGAAGTCTTCCGGCGTCAGCTGCAGCATCTCCACCTCGCGTGCCGCGAAGAAGGCGCGCACGCGGTCCTGCATCTCGGTGACGGGAGTATCCTTCAGGCTGGCCTCCAGATCCGCGATGGTGCGGGTCGGCTTGACGAAGACATCGCCGGTGATCCAGACCTGCTTGAGATGGCTGCGCTCGGGGTCCACCGCCGCGCCCACGCGCATCAGGCCGCCGTCGCAGCGATACACCGCTTCGTGCAGCGGGGCATCGGTCGCGGGCCGGTTGCGCTGGTAGACCCATTCGTCGCTGTCTATCTCGGCCAGCGCCTCGCGGAAAGCGGCGTCTTCTTCCTCCAGCAGGCCGGCGGGTGCCGCCTCCACCGCGAACTCGCGCGCGATCGCCTCGGCGATGGTGCGTTTCACGTGGTCCAGATCCGGGGTCTCGCCCAGCAGGGTCGCCATGTTGGCGACGCGATCACGCGCCGACTCGATCGCCTTGTCGGAGAGCTTCTCCGCGGGGATGCGCAGGATGCGCAGCATGTCCTCGACGTCGAACTCGATCAGCAGCGTGCCCTGGTAGAGGATCGACTCGCCGTCGAAGGCGCCGCCGGTCCCGGAGATCTTGCGGCCGTCCACCTCGATGTCGTTGCGCGGACGGAAGCGCGCATCCACCCCGAGCTTCTGCATGCCCTCGGCCGCCGCGGTGCAGATCCGTTCGGCGATGCGCCCCATGTCGGCGGTGCCGAGGAACTGCTTGTCCAAGTAAAGCTCCCAGCCCAGCTGGGTGCTGTCGAAATAGATCGCGCCACCGCCAGTGATCCGGCGCTGGATCGCGATGCCATTCTCCCGGCAGTAATCGGCGTGGATCTCCTGATCCACGTTCTGGTGGAAGCCCACCAGCGCGCAGGGCTCGAACTGCAGGAAACGCAGGGTATGCGGCGAATGCCCCTCCTGGTGGCACTCCAGCAGGGCGCGGTTGAACGCCATGTTCTCCGCGGCCGGGCGCAGGCCGGTATCCAGGATGCGCAGCGATTTCTGATCACGTTCAGGCATGACAGCCACCCCCCGAGGCCACGGCCCCGCCTTCGGTCACGATGCGAATACCGCCCAGGCCCTCGCGCGCCTTGCGCTCCTGTTCGCGTCGGCGGGCCTCTTCGGCAACGATGGTGTCCAGATCCAGTTCAACCCCGCTGGCGTTGTCCGCGGCCTCCGCCATCACCTCGTCGCCCACCGCGATGGAACAGCAGGCGGGCGTGACGCGTACGTTCTTGCCCAGCCGCGCCGCCAGCTCGACCACGCCCTCGGCCGGATGCGCGATCCCCGACAGCCCGGCCATCACGGCATAGCTGTCGATCTGGCTCTTGGCCTCGCCCGGCGGCCGGGCGCACCCGAGCAGCAGCGGGGTGTCGCCCAGGCGTTCGCGGGCGTCATGGAAGAAACGGCCCACCGCATGCACGTCCGGGGTTTCGAACGGCCGACTGGCCGGGGCATAGAACGGCATGACCACCACCAGCACCACCGCATCGGGCAGATGCCGGGCCAGCATCTCGAGCGCGTTCCACTCGCCGAGCAGCTTGCCGTAGTGGAGACCGACCACGATGTGCGGCACCACCTTCATGTTGGTCTTGACCAGGCTCTCCAGGGTCCGCTCGAAGTCGTCGACGCTGCGGCGCAGGTGATAGACCTGCGTAATGGTGTCCTGTGCACCGATCACGTCCATCATCGCCGCGTCGATCCCGGCCTGCTCCATGGACAGCGCGATGTCGTCGTCCACCAGGGCGGTGTGCATCGCGATACGGAAATCCGGGAACTCGTCCTTGATCCGACGAATGGTCGAGTAGTAGGGCCCGTACTCCACCTCGTTGCGGTGGTTCGAGCCGCCAGTGAGCAGCATCCCCTGGGCGCCGGATTCGATCACCTGATTGACCTCCCGCCACAGGTCTTCGGGGCTGCGCACCGGAATCATCGGTTCCAGGATCTTGGCCTTGCAGTGGTCGCAGGCCAGCTTGCAGTCCCCGCCGGTGATCGACATCGCGGGCCAGGCGCTTTTCCCGCAGTCGGCCAGTTCGCTCGTCTGGTAGGACTTGAAGGTCGGGGTGTAAAAATGGACCGAGTCACTGCCCGCAATCGCGCCGCCTCCCCGGGCCTGAAGATCCTCCACCAGCAACGGATCCACGGGGACGTCTTCCAGGGGTTCAACCCGCCGGATCACATCGTTCCAGCTCGTCATCGGCTCTCTCCGGGTGCGCGCAATTAGTTGAACGTTTTACTGCGGTATTAGTGACAAAAAAGAGGCCGCCGATCCCTCGGGAACGACGGCCCCTTCGCGAAAGACCTTCAGCAGCCGCCGAAGCCGTCCGCTTCCATCTTGGCTTCGAACGCCGCCAGGGCATCGGAGCCGGTCTTCAGCTCGGCGCTTTCGCCGTCCCAGTCTTCCGGCTTCAGCTTGATCAGCCAGCCTTCGCCGTAGGGATCTTCGTTGATCAGGCCCGGGTTCGCGGCGACCTTGTCGTTGGTCTCGGTGACTTCGCCGGTGACCGGGGTCTTGGCCGGGCCAACCCACTTGCCGGATTCAACCGTGGTGCAGGACTTGTCCTTCTTGACCGACTTTCCCACTTTCTTGGGGGTGTACGACACGATCGTGCCGGCCAGCGAGCAGGCATAGGAGGTCAGGCCGACGGTGGCGGTACCATCGCTCTCCTTGCGCACCCAGACGTTGTTTTCAACGTTGTACATCAGATCTTCCGGAATATCACAACCCCGAACAGCGCCCATAATTACCTCCTGGATGAGTAAAGCGGGAAAGACTAGAAAGTTATCGTTTTGTCACTACGCAGGATCAGGTCAGCGAGCTCGCTGGCCCGATTGACTTCATCGACCTCGTCCACGAGATCGGAAGACGCGTCGATTCTATACCCCGGCAAAGCGGGCTGGCAAACGTGCAGACGAACCCCGGCACGCTTTGCGTCCCGGATGAACTCGCTGATCGGCTTGCCCCCTTCCATGGCCCTCAGATTCTCCGCCACGCCCTGCTCCATCAGCTTCACCCCTTCCATGGTGAAAAAGATGTACACGTCCACGTCCATCGACGCCATCACCGCGCCCAGATAGAACGGCGTGGCGCAGCGCGCGGGCGTCGACGGGCCCGAAGTCATCACGAACACGACGGTCTGTTCGTCGTTGTCGAGATAATAGTCGTCGTCGAGATCGGCCATGGTCACCCCTCAGCGCAGCTTGCGCTGGCACTCGATATCGTCTTCACGCGCCCGCCGGCAGTAGCCTTCGTGCGCCCTGTCCCCAGTGACGAACTCCGCCAGCGCCGCATCCGCCCCGTTGGTCGCCTCGACCCGCGCGATCCACGCATTGTAGGGGTCCGAATTCAGCAGAACCGGGTTCTCCAGCACCTCCTCGTTCCCCTCGACGATCTTGCAGTCGATGAAATTGGGGATCGGGCCGGCCCACTTGCCGCTCTCGATCGTCGCCACCGGCTTGCCCGGCGGCCGCCGGGTCCCCGGCCGCCGCACGCGCACGTGGATGATCTTGCCCGCAATGGTCTGGGACAGATCGGTCATGCCGACGGTCAGCGTGTCGTCGTCCTCCCGCCGCAGCCAGATCTGGTATTCGTCGTCGTAGAACAGTTCAGGATGGAACTCGCAGCCGTTGCAATCCATGATTCGCCTCGTTCCCGGACGCCCGCGCGCCCGTGCTCCACAAAAAAACGGGCGCAGCGCGCCCGTTTTGTCGTATCAAGCCTGGATGCCGAAAGAAGGGGATCAGAGGACCCCCTTCTCCTTCAGCAGGCCGATCGAGTCACTCACGTTCTCGTGAATGCCCAGCTTGCGCGGCGACAGGCCCATGGCCAGCCCCAGCAGCTGCGTGAAGTAAAGCACCTTCACGTCGGTCTTGATACCGAACTCGGTCTCGGCACGGACCTGGTGCATCTCCAGACCGGAGTGGCAGGTCGGGCATTCGGTCGCGATCACCTCGGCGCCGGAATCCTCGGCCGACTGCAGCAGGTTCAGCACCAGCTGGGTCGAGGTATCCGAGTCGGACAGCGTATGGGCGCCGCCGCAGCAGGACGTCTTCAGCGGGAAGTCAACGTTGACGCCGCCGGCGGCCCCCAGCAGGTCATCCATGAAATGCGGCTGATAGCTGGAATCCGACCCGGGACCATTGTCCTTTTCCGGGAAGATCTGCCGCGGCCGCGTGTACATGCAGCCGTAATAGTTCGCGATCTTCAGGCCGTTCAGGCTCTTGGTCATCTTCTGCTTGATGCCCTCGGGACCCAGCTCCTCCATCAGCCATTCCAGCAGATGCAGGGTGCGCACGTCCCCGGAATACACCGGATCGTCCGACTTGCGGGCCAGGTCCTGAACCGTATTCATCGTCTCGTCGGACGTCGCGGTCTCGTACTCGGCCTTCTTCAGATTGTGATAGCAGCCATTGCACGGCGCCATCACCGTGTCCATGCCCATCTGCTCGGAGGCGATGGCCATGTTCCGGGCCGACAGATAGGTCTGCAGCATCGGATGGACGTTTTTCACCTCCATCGCGCCGCAGCAGTTCCAGTCGCGCAGGTTCTCCATCTCGAGGCCCAGCGCCTTGACCAGCACGCGGGTCGAACGGTCGTAGGGACCGCCGGAGCCCTCGAGGGCACACCCGGGATAGTAAGCAACCTTAGCCATGAGCGGCCTCCTTCTGTTCGCGCACGTAGTTCTTCAGCACGTCCCCGGTCTTGCCCCAGGACTTGGTGCGCGGCGTATGTACGGTATTGAAGCCCATCGCCATCAGGTGCTTCACCGGCAGGTGCTTCATCATGCGGAAGATGAACACCTTCAGCCATTCCTGGACCAGCGGCTGGCCGGACTTCTTGAAGAAGTTCTGCATGACCTTGCCGTCTTCGATGCGGCCGGTCTTGTAGATCTGGTCGGCGAACTCTTCGTCGAACATCGTGGAGGG
Organism: Thioalkalivibrio sp. ALgr3; assembly: GCF_000377325.1. Lineage (NCBI taxonomy): Bacteria > Pseudomonadati > Pseudomonadota > Gammaproteobacteria > Chromatiales > Ectothiorhodospiraceae > Thioalkalivibrio > Thioalkalivibrio sp. ALgr3. Next base: position 188,840 of record NZ_KB897980.1, read on the forward strand.
GGCCTTTTCGGTGATGCCCTCTTCCTCCATCCAGTGCGCCAGCGCCTTCATCACGCCCTCGGGCTTCACGTCCTTGGGGCAGATGTTGGTGCACTTGTTGCACGATACGCACTGCCAGATGATGTCCTTGTCCTTGACCAGCTCTTCCTTCATGCCAAGGCGGGTCAGGTAGATCCAGTAGCGCGGATTGAACTGCACGTTCTGCGCATACATGGTGCAGGAGTTGGTGCAGGACCCGCACTGCCAGCAGCGGTGCACGTACTCGCCGCCGGTGTAGCTCTGGATCTTCTTCTCGAAATCGTCGTCGTAGTCGCGGACCGTGCGCGGGGCAATCATGGTGTTCCAGTGCCCGGACACGTCTACGCCGTCGACCACCAGCTCGTCGTGCTGCTGGAGCCGCTCGTCCTCGATCAGTGCCTTCTCGTGTATTGCCATGACGTCTCTCCGAAAACCTGTCCAACCAGGCTCAAACTCGATTCAGTTATTATTCAGTGCAACGAAGCCTGCTCGCCCTTCAGGCGCCCCTCGGGAGAATCGATCCCGAGCAGTTTCACCACAAGCTCCAGCGGATCCTCGCGGGCCCCGAACTGGGCATCGATCAGCCCCAGGCTCATCGACAGCGACCTGGCGTAGTCGGAATACGCCTGCACCCAGAGCAGATCCGTCACGAAATGGAGATCCCGATAGAACCCCATGTCGTGCAGGGCCTCGTAGAACCATTGCCGCATGCCCAGCAGCGCTGCATAGCCGTCGTCGATCGGGATCTCCCGCAGGGTGTCGTTCCCGCGGATGAATTCCCGCATCGCGCCGGCCGTGGTACCGGAGTCCCACACCCAGCGATTGGCCAGCGGCAGCGCCTCCGGATCCGCGAAGTGCAGGACCTCCGAACCGAAGTCCCACAGTCCGCGCCGCAGCTTGCGATCGTCGCCGGCGAGATCGGCGAAGGCCTGCACCCGTTCATCCGGATGAACATCCGGCCGTACCAGACTGCGTACGCCTTCGACCACCGCGCCCTGACGCTCCGCCAGCAGCGGCCCCAGTTTGCGCCGCACCGAGAACACCAGGCCGCCCAGGGTCCGCACGTCGGCATCGTCGATCTCGTCACCTTTGGCGACGACCTCGGCGAACACCTCGTGTTTGGACTGCAGCGCCTCAATGAAGGTCTGCAATCCCTGAACCCCGCCGGCGTCGGCGATGTTCTCCTGCAGCGTGTTCAGCTTCGTTGCAAGGATGTCCCTGTCAAAGGTGACACGAGGCGGTACCGGCGTCAGATCCGGCACCGCCTCGTCCTTGACCACCTCAGCCGGCTTTCTGAACCAGCGCATGCAGGTCCGCCACGGCCCGGCCACCCGCGGCCGCACCCTGGGCGATCGAGTCGTCGATCGTCTCGGGGCCGTACGCCGCGCCGCAGGCATAGATGCCCTTGCGCGTGGTACCGCAGGTGTTGGTGTACTGCTCGGCCTTCTCGAGGAAGCCGTGCTTCTCGAGACCAACGCCGAACACCTGGGAGATCTCCGGGTTGTCGGCGTTGGGGTCCATGCCGATCGCATGCACGACCATGTCGAACGGGATCACGATCGGGCGCTTGACCAGGGTGTCCTCGCCCTTGACCAGCAGGCGGCCGTCACCGGAGGACGTCACTTCGGCGATACGCGCCTTGACGAACTTGGTCTTGAACTCTTCCTGGGACTTCCAGTAGTACTTGTCCTCGTACAGACCGAAGGTACGGATGTCCATGTAGTAGATGAACACGTCGGTCTCGGGGGACAGTTCCTTGATCTCCATGGCCATGTTCGCGGACACGGTGCAGCAGATCTTGGAGCACCACTCGCGACCGATCTGGCGGTCACGCGAACCCACGCACAGCAGGATGCAGACCCGCTCCGGCACACGGCCGTCGGAGGGGCAGGCGATGTTGCCCGAGGCGACCATCTGTTCCACCTGGGTGGTGGTCAGCACGTCCTCGTAGGTGCCGAAGCCCCACTCCGGCTTGTTGATCGAGTCGAAGTGGGTAAAGCCGGTGGCCAGCACGACCGAGCCGGCCTGCACGGTTTCGCCATTGGTCAGCGTGGCGGTGAAGTTGCCCGCCTCGCCGTCCAGCTTCTCGACCTTGGCACTCTTGTGCACGGCCACGCTGGAGTCGTCCTCGACGCGCTTGACCATGCGGCCAATCGCCTCGGAAGCCCACTCGCCGGAGGGGACCAGCTTGGCATAGCCCGACAGGATCGGGGCACCGCCCAGGACGTCTTCCTTTTCGACCATGACGGCCTTGTAGCCGGCCGAGGTCACGTTCGCGGCGGCGGACAGGCCCGCCGGACCTCCGCCAACAACCAGTACAGTATCTTGCATCACACCTTGCCCCCGTATGCGAGTTCAGGATTGTAGAGGTATTCGATGTTCCCGGCCTCGACCTCCTTGAGGTACTCCTGGAAGGTCTTCTTGGCTTCGGACCAGGACATGCCCATCTTCTCGACCAGATCTTCGCAGGGCGACGCGTGCCACTGCAGCTGGACGATCTTGAACGGATCCGCGCCGCAGGCCAGGGCCGCGAACTGGACTTCCGCCATGATCGGGATCTGGAAGTTCTGGTTATGCGCCTTGCCGATCCACTGGTTCTTGTCCATGGTCGTGACGCAGCCGGTGTCGTTGGCCAGCATCACGTCGGCATTGGCCTCTTCGCGTGCCACCCGGATCTTGCGGTCCATCGTGAACGAGCGGGTGAACTCACGCTCGGAGATGATGTGCCGGAAGCCGAAGCCGCAGCAGTCGTACCAGGTGGAGTAGTCGATCACCTGGGCACCCAGTGCCTGGGCGGTGGAGGTGATGATGGCGGTACGGTTGCCGCCCAGCACGGACTGATCGTAGACCGCGTCCTCGTGCACCATCTTGTAGTAATGGCAGGCCACGTGGGCGGTGGTGCGGATGTTGGACACGTCGATGGTCTGCAGCTCGGACGCGATGCGATTGCGCATCACGTGGACCCACTCGGAGTAGTGGATGATCTCTTCAGGGATCACGAGCTTGCCGTCGACCAGACGGCCCAGCTTGCCGAGGATCTTGGTGACCTTCTCGCGCAGTTCCGCGGACTCCACCAGGAACTTGCGGATCTCCTTGTAGTTGCCGAAGGAGGTGCCGCAGTGGACCAGCGGATAGAAGTGGCCCAGGTCGTGGCCGTGCTGCTTGCCGGAGACGTAGGCCTGGTGGAAGTTACGCAGGAATACCGCGGCCAGCGACTCGACGTTGCCGATGCCGGAACCGTGGTAGTTCCACGCGGTGCAGGACGTCTGGTCGGTCTCGTCGAGGTAGTCCTTGCCGGGTTCGAAGCCGAACTGGTTCATGAACCACAGCAGCGAGGTCGGATAGCCCGGGATGTTGCCGCACTGGCCACAGGACTTGTGGTGCCACAGCTGCTTGGTCGGGACCTGCTTGTCCCAGCCGAACAGGGTCTGCACGGTCGCCGGCTCGTGACCGTCGGTGATGCGGTGGATAATGATCTGACCGTCCTTCTCGAGCTCGTACATGTGCTCGCGGACGTCATCCATGCGGTCGCCGAGGTCGATGGTGCGGCGGTCGACGTGCTTGCGCACCCAGTCGGTGGCCTTGACGGCTTCTTCCTGCGACAGATCGGTCGCCTGGAAGAAAGAACCGTGACCGGCAACGCCCTGGCCGTCGGTGTTGTGATAGCCCGGCTTCATGGCGCCGCCGCCGGCACCTTCACCGTTCTGGTTGTGATTGCCTGGGGTCTGTTCACTCATAACGCTTCTCCTGATGTCGCGGAACCGGAGGGACAGAGACGATTACTCGTCGTCTTCCTCTTCCTGCTCCTCGAGCCAGTCTTCGTAATCCTCGCGCTTCTCGTCGATGAAGTCCTCGATCACGTCGAAGAGGTTTTCATCCATCAGTTCGAGGGACTTCAGAACGCCGGTCATTTCCCAGATGGTGTACATCTCGACCGAGGTCTTGAGCGAGACCTCCCAGGCGGTTTCCACGGTCTGCAGGGTCTTCACCGGGATGGCCTTGCGCAGCACCTGGAGATCGCCTTCCACCTTCTGGATGTTGGGACCCCAGTCCGGGAAGTGATCGGGCTGGATCATGTCGGGCGAAAGCTGGTTGCCCGTCGTGATCAGCTTGAGCATCACGCGCCCGAACGGACGAAGCACGTCCTTGGCCGACTGCATCTCGTGCTTGATGGCCACCTCGCGCATGATCGCGACGAGACCGCCGGGGGAGTTCTTGAACGGGCAGCGGGCGGCGCAGGTCATGCACTGGGCGCAGGCCCAGATCTTTTCCTGCATCGCGTCGTAGATCTGCTCGACGTTCTCGGTCCAGAGCAGCTGGACGATCTCGCGCGGGGAATAGTCGTAGAACTGGGCGGAAGGGCACGTCGCCGTGCAGATCCCGCAGTTCAGGCAGCCGTTGAGATCATGGTCGTAGCGAAAATCTCCGCGGATGTCGTCGAAGATTTGCTGCATCTCAGCATATGTCGCCATATGTCACCTCTTCGCTGTGGGCGAGCAGGCCTCTTTTGTACGGACCTTGCAGCCAGCCTAGATCGGGTCCAGGCATCAATCCAGTTACCTCACGGTAACCGCGTCTACCGGCAGCCCGGGGCCGTTCGCGGGACCGGACCCGGGCTTCGATGCGTCAGGAGACCTCAGGCCTTCTTGACCAGGAAGTAGAACTTGCCGCCCTCTTCCTTGTGCTCCATCAGTTCGTTGCCGGTCTGCTTGGCGAACGCCTGGAAGTCCTTCACCGCGCCCGGATCGGTGGCGATGATGTGCAGCACCTGACCGGCGTCCATGGAGGCCAGCGCCTTCTTGGCACGCAGGATGGGCAGCGGGCAGTTCAGGCCGGAGGCGTCGAGCTCTTGATCGAAGTTGGCCATGGCTTTCTCTCCTTATGTGAGTCTTCGTAATGGTTGACCGTTACCGGTCGTGGATCCGCCGAACTCCCCCTTATAGGGGAAACGGAATCGGAATACAACCAGATACTAATCGGGCGTGACAATCGAGCGGCCGGACTGCGCCCAGCCCATGATGCCGCCCCGCAGGTTGTACACGCCCTCCACGCCCTGCTGGGACATGAAGGCGCAGGCCTGCGCCGAACGCGCCCCGCTCTGGCAGTAGAACACCACCGGGGCATCGTCCTCGGTGAACTCGTCCTTGCGCGGCGGCACCGCCGCCAGCGGCACGAGTTCGGCGCCGGGGATCACCCCGCGTCCGGTCTCGCCCGGCTGGCGCACGTCCACCAGACGGAAGGCTCGACCTTCCGCGCGCCACTGTTCCAGTTCATCCGGGGTGATTTCCGAGAATCCGTACACGGCCAGCTCCAGTTTCCGGTTAACGTCCGGGCGGTGTAGCAGGTGCGAGGCTTCCTTGCAGAATGGCCACGCACACGGTGGGCGCGGAGGATAGCGAAACCGGCGACAAATGCAAATGGGATGACGGCATCCGCGAAGCCCGGGGAGGAGGGTGTGGCCCGCACTGCACCGGAACCGGTATCGCCCCCTGCGGTCAGACATGATAAGGTCACGCCCGCCTAAACAGTCCTGCGGAGGATTTTCCGGTGGAAAAGAGTGATTTCCAGGTAGACGGCCACTACGCCGTGACGATGAAGGATGCCCAGGGCAAGCTGCGCCCGGCGAACATCTACGTCCATCGCATGGAGGACGATCACATGATCGTTCGTTACACCTCCGGCGGCGACGTGGGCCTGCTGTTCAAGCTCAAGTACGACGACGTGGTGAAGATTGCACGCACCCACAAGGTTCTGGACCGCAAGAAGTTCATGGTCCCGGATTCCGTGCTGGATCCGAAACTGTGGAAGGACCGCGACAGCATGCGGGCCTACTCCTCGGCCCCCGGCCTGGGCAAGTAACCCGCAAGCGGCAGCACCACGCTGCGGGGGCCGGCACACCGCCGGCCCCCGTATCATGAAAAAGACCCTCCTCACGTTCCTGATCCCGCTTCTTCTGGTGCTCTTTCTGGCACCGGCGAGCACCTCTGCGGATACCTCCCTCCCGCGCCTTGGCGAAGCCTCGGGCGGCGTGCTGACCCCCGCCGAAGAAAGCGAGCTCGGCCGCTCCCTGCTGCGCGAAGTCCGACGCTCCCTGCCGGTCGTGGACGACGCGGAAATCCGCTTCTACGTGGGATCGCTGGGCCAGCAGCTCGCCAGCCACAGCGATGGCGAGGGCATCACCTTCCACTTCATCCCGATCGACAACGATCAGGTCAACGCCTTTGCGATGCCGGGCGGCATCATCGGTGTCCACACCGGGCTGATGCTGGAGACACGGGACGAGGCGGAACTCGCCGCGGTCATGGCGCACGAGATCGCCCACGTGACCCAGCGCCATCTCGCACGCATGTTCGCCCGCGGCCGCGAGATCAACTTCCGCACCGGCCTGGCGATCCTCGCCGGGGTCCTGGCCGCGGGGATCGACCCGCAGCTCGGTCAGGCGGTGATCACCGGCGGCGTCGCCAGCGGCATGCAGTCCCAGATCAACTTCACACGCGCCAACGAGGCGGAAGCCGACCGCGTCGGCATGCGCATCCTGGCCGCCAGCGATTTCGACGCGGAGGCGATGGCCGATTTCTTCGAGCGCATGCAGGAGCTTTCCCGGGGGGCGGGCGACGCGGTACCCGAATATCTGCGCACCCACCCGGTCACGCTCGACCGCATCACCGATGCGCGCAACCGTGCGCGCGACAAGCCCGAAGGCGTGCGCAACCAGGGCCCGGAATTCGCCTGGATGCAGGCCCGCGCCCGGGCGCTGAGCGATCCGCGGCGCGCGCTGGACCGGATCGGCGAGGATGCCTCCGCCGCCGAGCTGTACGGGGGCGCCATCGCACAACTGGAACGCGGCAACCCGCGCGAGGCCCGCCAGCTGCTGGAACGGATCGACGCGCCCGACGCCCCCACACTCACCCTGGAACTGGCGCGGATCGCCGTGGAACGCGCAACCGGGGAACACGCCGCGGCCCTCACCAGTCTCGAGGACCTGGACGCCGTCTACCCCGGCCACCCGGTGGTGCGCGAGCGCATGGCCCGCGTCCAGCGCGACCTCGGAAACTACGACCGGGCCCTGCGGATCACCTCGCGCATGATCCGCGAAACCGAAGCACCGGAACCGGCCCTGCTGCGCCTGCAGGCGGACATCGCCAGCGAGGCCGGCCGCGAGGCCCTGCGCCACGAAACCATGGCCGAGTATTTCTTCCATCGCGGCCAGTACGAAGAAGCCGTGCGGCAGTTCGAGGTGGCCCTGGAGGCGGGGGACGCCAGCGAGCGAGACCGCCAGCGCATCGAGGACAAGCGCGAGACGGCCAGCCGCACGGCACGCGAATTCCGCGAGGAGCGGTAACGCCCCTGCGCGCGCACGCGGACGGCACCCGCGAGGTCAAATGTCAGCGAGGAACTCGTCCTCGTCGTACCGTGCAATCCGCTCCAGGACGGCGAGGTTTTCCGAGATGGCCTCGATGCGTCTGCGGATGACTTCAGGCCTGACCATCGAGCAGCCTTTCCTTCAGGGCCTCGCGCTGGACACGGAGGTAGGGTTCGAAATCGAAGTATTCCCGCAGCGCAAGCGAGTAGTAACTGCCCCGATCGAAGTCGGGCCCGGCATGCAACAGGCAGTTCGGCCGTACGGCCTCGAAACGCAATGCCGGATCCGCGCCATCGAGCAGCACCAGATCCACCGCATCCAGCCCTTCCCGCGCCAGATCCGTCAGGATGTCCAGGCGGCGCGGCTCGATCGCCCCGGCGGGGCCGACCAGCGCAAGATCGATGTCACTGCCCTCCCGCGCCCGACCCTCCGCGCGAGAGCCGAACAGAAAGACCGCTTCCACTTCACGGTAGCGCGCGAATACCCTTTTCACCCGCTCGGCGATCGTCTCGATTGTCAGGGCAGCCGTCATTGATCGTGCTCCACACCGGAGTATCCATCAATGTAGCACGGCGCGATCCGGCTCCGGGGCCGTACGCCGGCGGGTACGCGCGAGGGTGCACTCATGGCGCGGCCTCGAGGCCAGTGGCCGCCGGGGCGTTCACGTTCTCCCCGTCCGGGAGCTGCCAGACAGCTCGGGCCAGGATGCAGAAATAAAGACAAGGATGGTGGGCCGTGAAGGAATCGAACCTTCAACCAATGGATTAAGAGTCCACTGCTCTACCAATTGAGCTAACGGCCCCCGGTACGGACGAGTACAAACGAGGGATGGGGTGACCGATGGGACTCGAACCCACGACAACCGGAGTCACAATCCGGGACTCTACCAACTGAGCTACGGTCACCACCGTATTGTTTCACTGCTTCGGCCATTGCCGATCCGGGCTCTGGCGCGCCCGGCAGGACTCGAACCTGCAACCGCCGGCTTAGAAGGCCGGTGCTCTATCCGGTTGAGCTACGAGCGCGTTTGCCGCCGGGCATCCGGGTTGTTCCAGCCGGTTGCGTCCGCCATGGTCGGGGTAGAGGGATTTGAACCCCCGACATCCTGCTCCCAAAGCAGGCGCGCTACCAGACTGCGCTATACCCCGTCGAGCCGTTCCCGCAATGGGTCCTGCACAGCGAGTGCGAAATCGTAGCGCCGGGAGGCCCCCGGGTCAAGCCATGGCCCGCGTCGCAGCCCCCGGGGATCGTGTCCGACCTTCCTTGAGGACCCGGCTGTGCCATGGGATCATCGCGTTCAGCCCTCCTGCCGGACGAGACCGAATGACAGCCCAGACCATCGACGGACGCGCCATCGCGCAGACCCATCGCGCCCGCATCGCCACCGAGATCGAATCCATGACCTCGCGCGATCTGCGTCCGCCGGGTCTCGCGGTGGTCCTGGTGGGGGCCGATCCGGCTTCGCAGGTGTACGTGCGCAACAAGCGCAAGGCCTGTGAACAGGTGGGCGTGGTCTCGCACTCCTACGACCTGCCGTCGGGCACGCCGCAGACCGATCTGCTGGCGCTGATCGACCAGCTCAACGCCGACCGCACCATCGACGGGATCCTGGTCCAGCTGCCGCTGCCGGAGCACATCGACCCGGAGACCATCATCGAGCGCATCTCCCCGGCCAAGGATGTGGACGGCTTCCATCCGTACAACGTCGGGCGGCTGGTGGCGCGCATCCCGCGCCTGCGTCCCTGCACGCCCTGGGGTGTCATCCAGCTGCTGCGCCATATCGAGGAGCCGTTCAAGGGGCGCACCGCCTGCATCATCGGCGCGTCCAACATCGTCGGCCGGCCGATGGCGCTGGAACTGCTGCTGGCCGGGGCCACGCCGACGATCTGCCACCGGTTCACCCCGGATACCGCGGCCATCGCCCGCCAGTCCGACATCCTGGTGGCTGCGGCGGGCAAGCCCGGCTTGGTCAAGCCCGACTGGATCAAGCCGGGCGCCACCGTCATCGACATCGGCATCAACCGGCGCGACGACGGCACCCTGTGCGGCGACGTGGAGTTCGACGGCGCGGCAGAAAAGGCGGACTGGATTACCCCGGTGCCCGGCGGCGTGGGCCCGATGACGGTCGCCATGCTGCTGGACAACACCCTGCGGGCGCGGGCCTTCGGTACGCACGAGGCGGCCTGAACGGCCACCCCGCCGGCCCGGCGGATCAGTCGGCGACCGCGGCCGCCACGTCGCGCGCGGCCTGCAGCCGGACGCGGGTGCGCTCCGGGCCCAGATAGTCGCGGATGCGCGGCAGCTCCGGGCCGAAGGTCTGCCCGGACAGCGCCGCGCGCAGCGGCATGAACAGACCGCGTCCCTTGCGACCCGTGGCCGCCCCCGCGGCCTTCGCCATTTCAGGGAAATCCTTGCTGGTGTCCAGCGCCTCCAGCGCGGCCTCGAACAAAGCCGGCCCGGCACCCTCGATCTCCCCGCGGGCCGCCTCGCTCAGCGGCGCCGGATCCTCGGCGAACGCGGCCACCCAGCGCCGCGCGTCTTCGACCGACGCGATGTTGTCGCGCGCCAGCGCAATCCACTCCGCGCGCCCGGCCTCCGGCAGCGGTTCCAGCACGCCCAGCCCCGCGAGATGCGCCTGCAGATCCGTGTCCGACAGCGCGCGCAGGGCCTCGGCCTGCCAGTGCTCCAGCTGGCGCGGATCGTGGCGCGCCGCCGAATGACCGATCCGCGCCGGGTCGAACCCCTGCGCCAGCCCCTCCAGCGAGAGCAGGCCCCCCTCCTCGTAACGATGACCCAGCCGCGCGAGGTGGTTGAGGATCGCCAGCGGCAGCACCCCGGCCTCGCGCAGTTCGCGGATGCTGGCCGAACCGTTGCGCTTGGACAGCGGAGCCCCGTCGTCGCCGTTGACCAGCGGCAGGTGGTGATAGCCGGGCGCCGGCAGTTCCAGCGCCTCCAGCAACAGCAGCTGGCGCGGGGTGTTGGCGATGTGATCCTCGCCGCGTACCACGTCGGTCACCCCCATCAGGGCATCGTCCACCGCGTTGGAGAAGAAGAACGCCGGCGTGCCGTCCGAGCGCCGGATCACGAAGTCGCCGATCTCGTCGGTGCGGAACTTCACCGCGCCGCGCACTCCGTCCTCGAAGCGCACCGTGCGCCCCAGCGGCACGCGGAAACGCAGGGTCGGGCGCTGCCCTTCGGCCTCGCGGCGGCGCGCCTCCTCCGGGTCCAGTCCGGCACAGGTGCCGGGGTAGCGCGGCGGCTTGCCCTGGGCACGCATGCGCTTGCGCCCGCGCTCGAGTTCTTCCGGCGTGCAGAAACAGGGATACGCCAGACCGGCCTCGATCAGCCGGTCGTAGTAGGCCTGGTAGAGCCCCGTACGCTGTGACTGGGCATAGGGACCGGCGTCGCCGGCGGCCGCGCCGTACCCCTCGTCCCAGTCCAGCCCCAGCCACTGCAGATCCTGTTGCAGCGCCTCGACGAACTCCGCGCGCGAACGTTCCGCATCGGTGTCCTCGATGCGCAGCAGGAAATGCCCGCCGCGCGCCCGTGCCAGCAGGGCGCTGAACAGCGCGGTACGCAGATTGCCAAGGTGCAGCAGCCCGGTGGGACTGGGCGCGAAACGGGTGCGGGTCACGGTTGTCGTCATGGCGCGCATGGTAGCCGAGCGACCCCGGTGCGACCAGCACCGCTCCGCCAAAAGGGGGAGCGCGAGGCGGGCCGACTGGAACCGGCGGGGGCCCGCGGTTACCATGCCGGCTCCTGATTCCGGAGTGTCGTCATGCCCCGTCCTGTTCCGCTGGCCGGCATCGCCGCGGCCCTCCTGATCCTCGTCCTCAGCTTTCCGGGAGCCCTCATGGCCGAATCCAGCCCCAAGGTCGCGCTTGAAACCACGCACGGCCGCATCGTCCTGCAACTCGACGCCGAAGCCGCGCCGGAGACCGTCGCCAACTTCCTGCAGTACGTCGACGACGGCTTTTACGACGGCACGCTGTTCCATCGCGTGATCCCCGGCTTCATGGTCCAGGGCGGCGGCATGGACAAGGACATGCGCCAGAAGCCCACGCGCGACCCGATCCGCAACGAGGCGGACAACGGCCTGAAGAACAAGGTCGGCGCGGTCTCCATGGCCCGCACCCAGGACCCGCATTCGGCCACCGCCCAGTTCTTCGTCAACGTCAACGACAACGACTTCCTCAACCACACCGCACCCAACCCGCAGGGCTGGGGCTACACGGTGTTCGGCGAAGTGGTCGAGGGCATGGACGTCGTGCGCACCATCGAGGGCGTGCCCACCGGCCGTTCCGGCATGCATCAGGACGTGCCGCAGGAACCCGTGGTCCTGGAAAGCGCCCGCCGCGCCGAGTGATCCCGTGAGCGAGACCGCGCCCGCCCTGGTCATCTCCGACCTGCACCTGGAGCGCGAACCCGGCCCGACGCTGAACGCCGCGCTGGCGTTCCTCGACGGCCCGGCGCGGGCCGCCTCGGCCCTGTACATCCTGGGCGACCTGTTCGAGTACTGGGTCGGCGACGACGCCTCGCATCCGGCGGCAGAGCAACTGGCGGCGGCGCTCTCCGCGCTGGAGGCGCCGGTCATGTTCATCCATGGCAACCGCGACTTCCTCGTGGGCCCGGACTACGCCGCCCGCGCCGGCATGACACTCGCCCCCGAGCCGCTGCACGCCACGCTGCCCTGCGGCCCGGCCCTCCTGATGCACGGCGACTCCCTGTGCACCGACGACAGCGAACACATGGCCTTTCGCCAGATGGTGCGCAGCGAGGTCTGGCAACGGGATTTCCTCGGCCAGCCACTGGAACAGCGCATCGCGCGGGCCGAAACCATGCGCGAGGCCAGCCGTCACAACGGGCAGATGAAGGCCGCCGCGATCACCGACGTGAATGGCGAAGCCGTGGCCGCGACCTTTCGCGACGGCGACGTGCCGCTGCTGATCCACGGACACACCCACCGCCCCGCGATCCACGATCTGGAGGTCGCCGGCCAGCCGCGTCAGCGCTGCGTGCTGCCGGCCTGGGACGAGCACCCCGGCTTCCTGGAGCTCGGCCCGGAAGGCCCGGTCCTGCGCCAGCTGGACGAAACGCCCTACCCCGCACACCTGCTCCACGCCTGAGACTGTCGCGGGGTTACCCCGGGGCTGCTTCAGCGCCGACCCTGCTCCTCCAGCGCCCCCATCTCCGACTCGGTGAACCCCGCCGCCAGGCGGGCCTCGTGCGCGAACGGCGGGCGGACCCGCCCCGGCATGTGTTCGGCCAGCAGCTCGAGGAACAGCGGCTCGGGATCGAGCCCGCGTGCGTGGGCCAGCTCGCGGAACCAGCGCGTGCCGATCGCCACGTGGGCAACCTCCTCGCGCTGTATGATCTCCAGCAGCGCCACGGTGGCGTGATCGCCCGCCGCCGTCAGACGCTCGATCATGCCCGGGGTCACGTCCAGCCCGCGCGCCTCCAGCACCCGCGGCACCAGCGCCATGCGCACCATCACGTCGTGATCGGTCGCCAGCGCCGCCTCCCACAGGCCGTTATGGGCCGGCAGGTCGCCGTAGTCCGCCCCCAGCTCGTGGAGCCGCTTCCGCAGCAACCGGAAATGGCGCACCTCCTCGGCCGCCACCTGCAGCCAGTCGCTGACGAAGGGTTCCGGCATGTCGCGAAAGCGATACACGGCGTCCAGCGCCAGGTTGATCGCGTTGAACTCGATATGCGCGACGGCGTGCACCAGCGCCACCCGCCCGGCCGTCGTGTGCAGCCCGCGCCGCGGAAGGTCCTTCGGGTGCACCAGCGCGGGCCGCTCCGGCCGCCCCGGCACCTCCATGCGCTCCGGCGCCAAAGCCTTCCCGGGCTCCAGCTCGTCCGCCCACCACGCGCGCATGAGTTCCAGCACCCGCTCGCACTTGGCCTCCGGGTCCCGCTCCCGCAATGCGGCCTCGGCTGCTCGATAAACGACCGAAGGTTCGGGCACGGGTTCAGGATTCGGGTTTGATGGGCGCATGCGACACAGGATACCCGCTCAACGCTCGTCGGTCGGCATGCTGCGGCGCAGCAGGATGGAGTTGCCGATCACCGAGAGCGAGCTGGCGGTCATGGCGATCACGCCGATCATCGGGTGCAGCAGGCCGGCCGCGGCGATCGGGATCGCGGCGGAGTTGTAGCCCCAGGCCCAGAACAGGTTCTGGACGATCTTGCGGAACGTCATGCGCGAGAGCTGCACGGCCTCGACGACCCTGGTCAGCTCGCCGCGCACCAGGGTGACGTCGGCGGCCTCGATGGCGACGTCCGCGCCGGCCCCGATCGCGATGCCGACGTTCGCCTGCTGCAGCGCCGGGGCGTCGTTGATGCCGTCGCCCACCATGGCCACGTGGTCGCCGTACTGCGCCTGCAGTTCGCGGATCGCCTCGACCTTGCCTTCCGGCAGCACGCCGGCGCGGACCTCGTCGATCCCCACCTGCGCGGCCACCGCCTTGGCGGTGCGCTCGTTGTCCCCGGTGACCATCACGCAGCGGATGCCCAGGCCATGCAGCTGCTCGATGGCAGCCTGCGACTCATCCTTGAGCGTGTCGGCCACCGCGACGATGCCGGCCGGTTGATCACCAATGGCCACCAGCATCGCCGTCTTGCCGGCATCCTCGAGCCGCCGCAGCGATTCCACCAGCCCGGACGGATCCAGTCCCTGCTCCTCCAGCAACCGCTGGCTGCCGACCAGGACGCGCTCTCCGCCGAGGTGGGCCGCCACCCCGCGCGCGGTGTGCGACTGGAACTGTTCGACCTCGGCGATCTCCAGTTCACGGTCGCGCGCGCCCTGCACGATGGCCTCGGCCAGCGGGTGCGCGGAAGCGGCCTCCACCGCTGCGGCCGCTTGCAGCACGCGAGCGTCATCGAAGCCCTCGGCCGCGATCACGTCGGTCAGTGCCGGCTGCCCGCGGGTGAGGGTCCCGGTCTTGTCGAGCACGATCACGCGGATGTCCTTCAACGTCTGGATCGCGGAGCCCGAGCGGATCAACACCCCGCGCTCGGCCCCCATGCCGGAACCGACCATCAGGGCGGTGGGTGTGGCCAGCCCCAGCGCGCAGGGGCAGGCGATGACCAGCACGGCGATGGCCGCGAGGATGGCCAGCACGATGGGCGGGCGCTCGGCGTCGACCCAGGGCAGGAAGCCCTCGCCCCAGATCAGGATCGGCTGCAGCGCCCCGGAGAACGCCAGCCAGGCCGCGAACGCCGCCAGCGCGATCACCAGCACCGCCGGCACGAAGCGCGCGGTGATGCGGTCCGCCAGCTCCTGCACCGGCACCCGCGAGCCCTGGGCCTCGTTCACCAGACGGATCACCTGCGACAGGAAGGTGTCGGCCCCCACGCGGGTCGCGCGCACCTTCAGCCGCCCCTGCTGGTTCAGGGTCGCGCCGAGCACGCTATCGCCCTCGCCCTTGTCCACCGGCACCGACTCGCCGGTGGCGATGGATTCGTCCACCGTGCTCTCGCCGGCGACCACCTCGCCATCGGTGGGGATCTTCTCGCCGGGGCGCACGATCATCACCTCGCCCACCTGCAGCGATTTCACCGGCACCTCGACCTCCTCGCCGTCGCGCTCGACCCGGGCCGTCTTCGCGCCCAGATCCAGCAGCTTGCGGATCGCGGAGGAGGCCTCGCCCTTGGCGCGGTACTCCAGGTACCGCCCGAGCATGTGGAAGGCCATGATGGTCGCGGCCATCTCGATGAACGAGGTCATCGGGTAGACGAAGCCGATCAGTCCCAGCAGATAGGGCGGCAGCGAGCCCATGGAGATCAGCACATCCATGTTCAGGCTGCCGCTTTTCAGCGCGCGCCAGGACGAACGGTGGGTGGCCGCACCCCCGGCCATGAACACCACCGGGAAGGCCAGCACGGCGATGATCAGCAGATAGCCGGGGATCGGCTGCCAGAACATGTGGACCATCATCAGGACCATGATCGCGATGGTCGGGATCATCGCGATCCACAGCCGGCGCCAGGCCTGCTTCAGGTAGGCGGCGTCAATCTCGGCGTCGTCCGCCTCGCTGCCGGCCTCCTCGGTCTCCACCGCCGCTACGTCATAACCGGCGCCCTCGACCGCGGCGCGCAGGGCCTCGGCGTCGGGGCCTCCGGGACCGGTTTCCACGGTCACACGGTGGTCACCGATGTTGGTGCGCACCGCCTGGATGCCGTCCAGCTTCTCGATCGCACCGCGCACGATCCCCGCGCAGTGATCCGACCCCATGCCGGGCACCACCAGACGCACCGTACCCGTGGCGCCCGTTTCACCCTCGACCCGGGCGACGTCGTAGCCGGCCCCCTCCACGGCAGCCCGCAACCCCTGCGGGTCCACCTGCTCGGGGTCATATCCCACGGTCACCCGGTGGCGGGCGATATTGGTCCCCACCGAGGCCACGCCCGGGGTCTTCTCCAGCGCCGCGCGGACAATCCCCGCGCAGTGGTCCGACCCCATACCGGGGACGATCACCACTGCCTCACGCCACTGCGGGGACTCGTGCACCATCGGGTCGCTCCTGAGCGGTCACTGCACCACGTTTATCGAACCGGATGCCCCGGCCGCGCTCATCCCCGTGTTGTAGTCCCCCGGCGGGCGAGTTGCCAACCGACTGACCACCCGCCATACCGGCTACCCCACGGCGACAACGAGCAGCCAGAGCCAGAATCGAGCTCGCCGCCATACCCCGGGGCGAGATGAATGGGGTCAGAGGGCGTCGAGCCCGCGGGCCAGGTCGCGCTGGATGTCGGCGACCGACTCCAGCCCCACCGCGACCCGCACCAGGGCCTCGGTGATGCCCTGGGCCTCGCGCTTGTCCGGGTCCACGCGACCGTGAGTAGTGGTGGCCGGATGGGTGATGGTGGTCTTGGCATCGCCCAGGTTCGCGGTGATCGACAGGAACCTCGTGGCGTCGATCACCGACCAGGCGGCCTCGCGCCCGCCGGCGACCTCGAAGCTCAGCACGCCGCCGAAGCCGCTTTGCTGGCGCTTCGCGATCGCATGCTGCGGGTGGGATTCGAGCCCCGGGTAATGCACCGCCGTGACCTTCGGGTGGGCCTGCAGCCACTGCGCCAGGGCCAGGGCATTGTCGCTGTGGGCACGCATGCGCAGGGCCAGGGTCTCCAGCCCCTTCAGGAACACCCAGGCGTTGAACGGCGACAGGGTCGGGCCGGCAGTGCGCAGGAAGCCGTAGACGTCCTTGCCGACGCGCTCGGCGTCGCCCACCACCGCGCCGCCCAGGCAGCGGCCCTGGCCGTCGAGGAACTTGGTCGCCGAGTGAATGATGAGGTCGGCCCCCAGATCCAGTGGACGCTGCAGGATCGGCGTACAGAAGCAGTTGTCCACCGCCAGCAGCGCGTCATGACGATGCGCGATCGCCGCCAGCGCGGCGATGTCCACCACCTCGCCGAGCGGGTTGGAGGGCGTCTCGCAGAAGTACAGCCGGGTGTTGGACTGGGTAGCGGCCTCCCAGGCCTCGAGGTTCGACAGCTCGACGTAGGTCACCTCCACGCCGAAGCGGGCGAGGTAGTTGTTGAACAGCACCGTGGTGGTGCCGAACACCGAGCGCGAGCAGACCACGTGATCGCCGGCCTTCAGCAGTCCCATCATGGTCGCCAGGATCGCGGACATGCCGGAGGCGGTGGCCACACAGGCCTCGCCTCCCTCCAGCGCCGCGAGCCGCTCCTGGAAGGTCCTCACCGTGGGGTTGGTGAAGCGCGAATAGATGTTGCCGGGGACCTCGCCCGAGAACCGGGCGGCGGCCTCCGCCGCGCTGTCGAACACGAAGCTGGAGGTCGGGAAGATCGCCTCGGAGTGTTCCTGCTCCGGGGTCCGACGGTAGCCATGGCGGATGGCGACGGTATCGGGGTCGTAGTCGGCGGGATCGAATTCTTCGTGCATCGGGGCTTCCTGGCTCGCGTGAACGGGCCAGTTTACGGATGCCCGCCGGCACTCGCTACGCTGGCCGCAGACGCCCGGCCACCCGCGTGAGCAGCTCGTAGCCGATCGTGCCGGCAGCACGCGCCACGCGCTCCACCGGCAGGCCCTCGCCCCACAGTGTCGCGAGATCGCCCACCCCGGCCGCGGGCACGCCGGAGAGATCCACCGCGAGCATGTCCATCGAGACCCGCCCGACCAGCGGGCAGAGCTGACCGCGTACCCGCACCGGCGTGCCGGTGGGGGCGTGGCGCGGGTAACCGTCCGCATAGCCCATGGCCACGATGCCGATGCGCTCCCCGCCATGCGCGGTCCAGGTGGCGCCGTAGCCCACCCCGTCACCGGGCGTCGGATGCTGGATCCCGATAATCGGGGCCTGCACGGTCATCACCGGGCGCAGGTCGGCATCCGGACCCTCCGGCGGGGCCCTGGCCGGTACCGAGGCCGGGTGGCAGCCGTAGAGCATGATGCCCGGCCGGGCGCGGAAGGCCTCGTCCGCGCCATGACCGGCCCCTCGCCCCCAGCCGGCGAACAGCGACGCCGAATTGGCCAGCGAGCGCGCGCCGGAGCGTCCCGCCACGGCCGTGGCGAAGGCCGACAGTTGTGCCGCGTTGTGGTCATCCGCCGGGTCGTCGGCGCAGGCCATGTGGGTCATCCAGTGCAGGCCGCGCCCGCCGTGACCGGCCGCCCGCAGGGCACGTTCCACGGCATCGGCTTCGGCCGGGGCGAATCCCAGTCGATTCATCCCGGTGTTGAGCTTGATCCAGACCTCGGGCAGGACGACGCTGGCGGCGTCCAGCGCTTCCAGCTGCGCCGGCGCATGCACCGCCGGCTGCAGCGCGAGCTCCGCACAACGGCGAAACCCGGCGGCGTCCCGCCCGCCCTGCAGCACCAGCAGCGGGCCATCGAATCCGCTCCGCCGCAGGACCTCGGCCTCCTCCACCGCGGACACGGCCAGCCCGTCGGCCACTTCGCCCAGTGACTGCGCCGCCCACTCGAGACCATGGCCATAGCCCTCCGCCTTGATCACGGGCCACATCGCCGTCTCCGGGGCGAGCCCGCGGGCCACCTCCAGGTTGTGGCGCAGGGCTCCGGAATCGAGCTGGATGCTGGCCGCCCGCTGCATGTCGTGACTAGCCCTCCGGGCCCACCTCGCCGTACACGTCCGGGGCATAGTTCTCGAAGCGGGTGAACTGGCCGCGGAAGGTCAGACGCACGGTCCCGATCGGCCCGTTACGCTGCTTGCCGATAATGATCTCGGCGGTGCCCTTGTCCGGCGATTCTTCGTTATAGACCTCGTCGCGATAAACGAACGCGATGATGTCTGCATCCTGTTCAATCGCTCCCGATTCGCGCAGGTCCGACATCACCGGGCGCTTGTTCGGGCGCTGTTCCAGCGAACGGTTGAGCTGTGACAGCGCGATCACCGGGACCTCCAGCTCCTTGGCCAGGGCCTTGAGCGAGCGCGAGATCTCGGAGATCTCGTGGGCGCGGTTATCCCCGGAGCCCGGGTACTGCATCAGCTGGAGGTAGTCGACCACGATGAGCTTGAGGCCCTTGTGCTCGCGCATCAGGCGCCGCGCACGGGCGCGCAGCTCGGTGGGCGTCAGCGCCGGGGTGTCGTCGACGAACAGCGGCGCCCCGGAGAGCATCTGCACGGCGCTGGTCAGGCGCGGCCAGTCGCCGTCGTCCAGGCGCCCGGAACGCAGCTTCTGCTGGTTGATCCGGCCCATGGAGGACAGCAGGCGCATCGCGATCTGCTCGCCCGGCATCTCCATGGAGAAGATCGCCACCGGTTCCTGATTCTTCATCGCCACATATTCGGCGATGTTCATCGCGAAACTGGTCTTGCCCATCGACGGGCGTCCCGCAACGATCACCAGATCGGAAGGATTGAGCCCCGAGGTGAGCTCGTCCAGGTCCTGATAACCGGTCGCGATGCCGGTGATCGGGCTGGTGCTCTCGTAGAGGAACTCGATCTGCTCGACCGCGGACGCCAGCAGGGGCTTCATCCCGCGAAAGCCCTGGGCCCCGCGCGCGCCCAGCTCGGCAATGCGGAACACCTTCTGTTCCGCCTCGTCCAGCAGCTGCTTGGAATCGCGCCCCTCGGGCACGAATGCCGAATCGGCGATCTCGGTGCCGACCGTGATCAGCGAGCGCAGAATGGAGCGTTCGCGGACGATGTCCGCATAGGCCACGATGTTCGCGGCCGAAGGGGTGTCACTGGCGAGCTGGCCAAGATAGGCCATGCCGCCGGCGGCTTCCAGTTCGGCGGTGCGTTCCAGCTGTTCGGAAACCGTCACCACGTCGAACGGAGCATTGCGCTCCGCCAGCTGCCCGATCGCCCGGTACAGCACGCGGTGGTCATGGCGATAAAAGTCGTCCGCGGTAATGCGGTCAGCGACCCGGTCCCAGGCCCCGTTGTCGAGCATCAGACCGCCGAGGACGGACTGTTCCGCCTCCTCGGAATGCGGCGGGACGCGCGGCATGTCGGTCATCGCCATGCCGTGCCCCCGCCGCCATCATGCGGGCCCGCGGCGGCAGCGGCCCGCCCGGCGGTCCGCCCGTCCGCCATCGGGAGCCTCACTCCTCGGGGGTGACGGTGACGCGGATCTCCGCGTCGACACCCGAGTACAGGTGAACGCCCACCTCGAACTCGCCGGTCGCCCGCAGCGGCCCCTCGGGCATGCGCACTTCCTTTTTCTCCACTTCCACACCCTTCGCGGTCAGCGCGTCGGCGATGTCGGCCGGGCTCACCGAACCGAACAGCTTGCCTTCGGCGCCGACCTTGGCCCGGATCTCCAGATCCATGCCGTCGAGCTTTTCGCGACGGGCTTCGGCGGCCGCCACGGCCTCGGCCGCGGCCTTTTCCAGCTCGGCACGGCGCGCCTCGAACTCGGCGATGTTCTCCGCGGTGGCGAAGGCCGCCTTGCCCTGCGGCAGGAGGTAGTTGCGCGCAAAACCGGGGCGCACGCGGACACGATCGCCCAGCCCGCCCAGGTTGTCGATCTTTTCCAGCAGAATGACTTCCATCTTGGTCTTCCCGTCAACGATTGAACCAGCGACCCGAGGTCGGGCCGTATTCTACACCGTGTGCCGCGCCGGCCGAACCGCGCGCGTCACACGCTCAGGATTCCGGGGGATCGTCGCCGGCATCGCGCTCGCGACCGATCCCCATGCGCCGGCGGATATCCGCCCACGCGTCGATGACCCCGATGGTGGCCAGCAGCAGGAACATCTGCGGCAACGCCAGGGCCATCAAAATGTACATGCCCACCAGCCAGAACACGCTCATGCCCTGGCCATGCGTCAGCGCATGCATCAGGGCGATCCCCTGGAGGAAGAACAGCACCCCCAGGATGAACGCCAGCTCCATCGCCAGCGGCGACGGCACCAGCTGCCCCACCGCGAGCAGCACAACCGCGGCGGCGCTGACGCCCGGCCCCAGCTGCAGGGCGCGGAATTCCGCGCCGAAGGCCCCGGGGTTGTACAGCGCCGCCTGCCAGTAGCGGGCGATCAGCATCGCCAGGGTCACGCTCAACAGCACGATGCCCGCCAGCAGCCCGGCCAGGTAGGGCGCGAGGTCGGCCAGCACCGCCTCGAGCTCTTCGCGCGCTGCCGCCTCGCCGGTCTCCACCAGCGGCGCCAGCAACTCCATGCCTGCCCGCACCCAGAATGCCTCGGCATCCGGCACCAGGGCGTGCATCAGCAACACGCCGGCACCGGCGACCAGCGCCCCGGCCTTGAGGGTGATGCGCCAGGACACCGTGCGCCGCAACAGCTCGGCCAGCAGGGCCACCGGCAGCCACTGGATGACACCGGCCAGCAGCACCGCCGGTCCCGGTGTTCCGGGGCTCAGACCCCACAGGGCCGCGCCCAGCAGGGCGGAGGCGATCGCGAGGACGACCAGGGCCTGAGTCAGCCCCAGGCGCAGCCCGACCAGGGCCACCAGGGCACTGCTGACGATGGATACCGGCGGCAGGAACAGCCCGGCAATACCAAAGCCGGCGACCGCACCCACGGCGCGGCCCCGGCTCTTCATCGCGAATTCGGCGAGGATCTGCATGACCGTTGCACTCCGCCCGGCGGGCGGCGATCAGGCAGCGTTCAGGCGCCGATCAATGCGTATCGCTGTACGGAAGCAGCGCGAGAAAACGCGCGCGCTTGACCGCCGTGGACAGCTGACGCTGGTACTTGGCGCTGGTGCCGGTGACGCGGCTGGGCACGATCTTGCCGGTCTCGGTGATGTAATTCTTCAGCAGGTTCAGGTCCTTGTAATCGATGTACTCGATACCTTCGGCGGTGAACCGGCAGAACTTGCGACGACGCGGGAAACGGGCCATGTCCGATCTCCTTCAGTAAACGGGGGTGGGGTTCGGGATCACTCGTCGGCGGGGGCTTCGGCCGACTCGTCCGCGGAGGCGTCCTCGCGGCGGCGGCTGCCCTTGCCTTCTTCTTCCTCGCGGCCCTTGGCCAGCGGGGACGCTTCGGTGATCGCACGATCCATGCGGATGGACAGGTGACGCAGCACCGCATCGTTGAAGCGGAAGGCGCTGTCGAGCTCTTCCATCGCGGCCTCGTCGGCCTCGATGTTCATCAGCACGTAGTGGGCCTTGACCAGCTTCTGGATGGGGTAGGCGAGCTGCCGGCGGCCCCAGTCCTCCAGACGGTGGACCGTGCCGCTGTGGCCTTCCACCAGACCCTTGTAGCGCTCGATCATCGCCGGGACCTGCTCGCTCTGGTCGGGATGGACCAGAAACACGACTTCATAGTGACGCATATCCAACTCCTTGCGGGTAACAGCCTCCCGGTGCGCCGGTGAGGCAAGGAACCGCCCTAACGACGGGCGGAAAGGCGCAATACGTTAACCGATGTTGCCCGCGGTCACAACACGGCGCTGGCGCCGGACTTCGAACAGCGACACGCCGGTGGCAACCGACACGTTCAGGCTCTCCACGGTGCCGGCCATGGGTATGTGCGCCAGATGATCGCAGGCCTCGCGGGTCAGGCGTCGCAGGCCCTCGCCCTCGGCGCCCATGACGATCGCGGTGGGCGGGCGCAGATCGACGTCATACAGGACCTCCTGCGCCTCGCCGTCCAGCCCCGTGGCCCACATGCCGGACTCCTTCAGCGCGGCGAGGGTGCGGGCGAGATTGCCCACGCTCACCACCGGCACGGTCTCCGCCGCGCCGGAGGCCACCTTGATCGCCGCCGGGGTCAATGGAGCACTGTGGTGGCGCGGGACGACCAGGGCCCCGGCGCCTGCGGCGTCCGCCGTGCGCAGGCAGGCGCCGAGGTTGTGCGGATCGGTGACGCCATCCAGCACCAGCACCAGATCCAGGCCGGCCTCCACGCGTTGGCGCAGCTCGCGCTCGTCCACCACCGGGCGGGGCGTACAGTGCACGATCACGCCCTGGTGCTGAAATCCGGGGTGCTGCTGGTCCAGGCGCTCGCGGGCCACCCGCTCCACCGCCACTCCCCGCGTACCGGCGCGCTCCAGGATGCGCTGCAGGGATGCATCCACCTCGCCGCGCGCGAGCTGCAGGCTCTTGATCCGCTCCGGAGCACGCTCGAGCAGCGATGCCACCGCATGGATCCCGCCGAAGGCCTCGCCCCGGGAGCGCCCCTTTCCGCCGCTACGGCTCATCCCGCACGTCCCCGCATTTTCGGTCGCGGTACGGACAGAACGCCCGCAACGGCACCCGCAACGTCGGACATCCGTGCATCGATCAGGAAGAAGATGTCGGGCGCCGGCGACGGCTCCGACGCCGTCCCGGCTTGTCCCCGGTTTCGCCGTCTCCGGAGCCGCCCGGGCCGGAGGCATCCGCGTCAGGGATGGTGTTGCCATCCTTGTCCGGAACGGCCTCGGGCTCCGGAAGCCGCTCGTTGCCCGGCTCCGGAGCATCTGCGGGGTCCTCTTCGGAGGCAGCACCCCCGCCGGGCCCGTCGGCACCCTGCGCGGCGGCGTCACCCTCCTCCGCGGAAGGCTTGCTGCGCCGACGGCCGCGCCGCCGGCCCTTCTTCTTCGGTGCGTCGTCACCGGCGGGCTCCGGCGCCGATTCCGGGGCCGATTCTGCCGCTGCGTGTTCGCCTTCGCTGTCGGCGGGTGCGGAATCGTCGGACACCGGGCCCGCATCCGGGCCAGCAGCCGGGCCCCCGCCCGTCTCCGCATCGCCTCCTCTGGCGCGACGCTTGCGACGGGCGTTGTCGCGGGCGCTGCCACGCTTCTTCCCGCCGGCACCGGGACCTCCGCCCGGGCCCTTGCGACCGGCCGGGCGCCCGGCCGGTGCAGCCTTCTCCGCGGGCTTCGACTCACCGGCCAGGGCCAGATCGATCTTGCGGTCATCCAGACTCACCCGCACCAGCTGTACCTGGAGCTCGTCACCGATGCGGAACACGCGGCCGGCGCGCTCGCCCGTGAGGGTGTGGCGCTTGGGATCGAAGTGGTAGAAGTCGTTGTCGAGGCTGGAGACATGCACCAGGCCCTCGATGTACACCCCCTGGATCTCCACGAACAGGCCGAACCCGGTCACGCCCGAGACGATGCCGGTAAACACATCCCCGACCTTGTCCTGCATGTACTCGGCCTTCAGCCAGGCCTCGACGTCCCGGGTGGCGTCTTCGGCGCGGCGTTCGGCCATCGAGCAGTGCTCGCCGAGGCCTTCCATGCGCTGATGGGTATAGGGGAAGCCCTTGTTGCTGCCGTTGCGCAGCACGTGGCGAATGCCCCGATGGACCAGCAGGTCCGGATAGCGCCGGATCGGCGAGGTGAAATGCGCGTAGTCATCCAGCGCCAGGCCGAAATGCCCGCCGAGGTCGGGTGAATAGACCGCCTGCGACAGCGAACGCAGCAGGACCGTCTGGATCAGTTTCTGGTCCGTGCGCTGCTTCGCCGCCTTGAGGACCTCGGTGTAGTCCCGCGGGGTCGGCTCGTCGCCTCCGCCCAGGGACAGACCCGCGCCATTGAGGAATTCACGCAGCTCCTCGACCTTCTCTGTGGGCGGCTGATCGTGGTTGCGATAAAGCGCCGGGACCTTGTGCTTCTTGAGGAAGCGCGCCGCGGCCACGTTGGCCATGATCATGCATTCCTCGACCAGGCGGTGGGCATCGGTGCGCTCCACCGGCACGATGCGCTCGATCTTGCGGTCCTCGCCGAACACGATCTGTGTCTCGGTGGAATCGAAATCGATCGCACCACGGCGGTTGCGCGCCGCGTGCAGCGCCTTGAACACCCGGTGCAGTTCCTCCACGTGCGGCAGCACCTGCGCGTTCTGCTCGCGCAGGCCCTCATCGCCCGCGAGCATTGCGGCCACATCGTCATAGATCAGCCGGGCATGCGAGCGAATCACGCCCTCGTGGAAACGGTAGCTCTTCAGCGCCCCGCGGGCACCGATCTCCATCTCGCAGACCATGCTCAGGCGGTCGACGTCCGGATTCAGCGAGCACAGCCCGTTGGACAGCGCCTCGGGCAGCATCGGGATCACCTGCTCGGGGAAATACGCCGAGGTCGCGCGATTGACCGCCTCGCGATCCAGCGCGGAATCCGGCTCGACGTAGTGCGACACATCGGCGATCGCGACCCACAGCCGCCAGCCCTTGCCTTCGGGCTCGCAATACAGGGCATCGTCAAAGTCCCGCGCATCGCTGCCGTCGATGGTCACGAACGGCTTGTCGCGCAGATCCAGCCGACTCTTCTTCGCCTTCTCCGGCACCGAATCGCCCAGCTTGTCGGCCGCTTCGGTGACCTCGTCCGGCCATTCGAACGGCAGACCCTGGGCACGGATCGCGATGTCGATCTCCATCCCCGGTGCCATGTGCTCGCCCAGGACCTCCACCACGTCACCGCGCAGACGCGACTTGCGCGAAGCCATCTCGCGGATGCGCACGACCACGATCTGGTCGTCCTGCGCCTCGCCCAGACCGTCCGGCGGTACCAGGATCTCGTGGGTGATGCGCTTGTTGTCCGGGGTCAGCAGGCCCACGCCGTCCTCGATGCGCAGACGCCCGACCACCTGGGTGGTGTTGCGCTCCAGCACCTCGACGATGCCGCCCTCACGACGCCCGCGCCGGTCCACGCCCATGACGCGCGCCACCGCGCGGTCCCCGTGGAACACCCCCCGCATCTGCTTCGGCGACAGGAACAGGTCGTCATCCTGCTCGTCCGGCACCAGGAAACCAAAGCCGTCGGGATGGCCGATCACGCGCCCGCGGATCAGGTCTTCCTGATTGACCGGGAGGTAGGCACCCCGACGGTTGCACAGCGCCTGACCGTCACGCTCCATCGCCTTGAGCCGCCGCCTCAGGGCCTCCAGCCGTTCCTCGTCCTCGATGCCGAGACGCCCGGCGATTTCCTCGAAGGACAGCGGGTTCCCCTCGAGCTGCAGCAGGTCGAGGATGTACTCGCGGCTGGGGATGGGGTTGTCGTACTTCTGCGCCTCGCGTTCGAGGTTGGGGTCGACCTGCGGCTTGCTGCGTTTTCCTGGCATTCAGTGAACTCTTTCTTCTGGTGTTGTGCCGCGCACCCGAGGTGCCCGCGGCAGTGACAGGCCGGAGCCGGCCCGGCGCCCATTATGGCCCCGATGCGGCGCGGGCGCATTTCTTTCATCTGCGGAGCTCGCAGGGTTTGACAGATCCGCCAGCGCGGATTACCTTACGCGTTCCTGAAGCGCAGGCCCCCTCACAGGGCCGACCTCAAGTGCCGAGGTGGCGGAAATGGTAGACGCGCTAGCTTCAGGTGCTAGTGGGGGTAACCCCGTGGAGGTTCAAGTCCTCTCCTCGGCACCATTTTTATTCGCTTCCCGCTTCGTGCCCGAAGCAATCCTCAGATCCCGCGTCCGCAATCGCTCGCATGGCAATGGCCTGCGGGGCGTCTTTGCATGTGCGGTCGCCACCCGGCCCGCAACCGGACCGGACGGCCACCCCCGTCAGCCCCGGAACGGGTCGCGCATCACCAGCGTCTCGTCACGGTCCGGTCCGGTGGAAATCATGTCGATCGGAACGCCCACCACCTCGGACAGGCGCTCCAGGTAGGCACGCGCATTGGCGGGAAGCTGCGCATACTCCCGCACCCCGACGGTGGACTCCTGCCAGCCCGGCATCTCCTCGTAGACCGGCGTACACGAATCGTAGGCCTCCGCCCCCGCGGGCGGGATCTCCACGCGACGGCCGTCAACGTCGTAACCGGTGCAGATCTGGACCGTCTCCAGACCGTCGAGCACGTCCAGCTTGGTCATGCACAGACCACTGATGCTGTTCACCGCGACCGCGCGCCGCAGCGCCACCGCATCGAACCACCCGCAGCGGCGCGCACGCCCGGTGGTGGAACCGAATTCGTTGCCGCGGCGCGCGAGGTGTTCCCCCATGTTGTCGAACAGCTCGGTGGGAAAGGGTCCGGCCCCGACCCGCGTGGTGTATGCCTTGGTGATCCCCAGCACATAATCCAGATCGCGCGGGCCCACCCCCGAACCGGTGGAGGCGCCGCCGGCGGTCGTGCTGGAGGAGGTCACGAACGGATAGGTCCCGTGATCGATGTCCAGCAGCGTACCCTGTGCCCCCTCGAACATCACGTCGCGGCCCGCCGCACGCAGTTCGTGCAGACGGCCGGCGACGTCGGTCACCATCGGCTTGAGGCGCTCGGCATGCTCGAGGCACTGCTCCAGCACCTGCTGATGGTCCACCGTCGCAGCCCCGAAATAATGTTTCAGGGCAAAGTTGTGGTAATCCATCACCTCGCCGAGCTTGGCCGCCAGACGCTCGCGATGGAACAGGTCGTCCAGCCGCAGTCCACGACGTGCGACCTTGTCCTCGTAGGCCGGACCGATACCGCGGCCCGTGGTACCGATGGCCGCCTTGCCGCGCGCCTTCTCGCGCGCATGATCCAGCGCCACGTGGTACGGCAGGATCAGCTGGCAGGAGTCCGACAGCCGCAGGCGATCGGTCACGGGCACGCCGCGGGCCTCGAGCTCGTCCATCTCCTTGAGCAGGGCTTCCGGCGACAGCACCACGCCGTTGCCGATCATGCACTCCACCCCTTCACGCAGGATGCCCGAGGGGATCAGGTGCAGCACCGTCTTCTCGCCGTCAATCACCAGCGTGTGCCCGGCGTTGTGCCCGCCCTGGAAGCGCACCACCGCCGCGGCATCCTCGGTCAGTCGGTCGACGATCTTGCCCTTGCCCTCGTCACCCCACTGACTGCCCAGTACGACTACGAAACGTCCCATCAGTGCTCCACCACCGTCCATTGTTCATTGCGGTACTCCAGGCGCGCGACCGCATCCGCCACCGGCGTCTCGCCCCGCAGCTCGCGGACCACCCGCACGCCGCGCCCGCGCAGCTCGCGCACCGCGGCCTCCAGCTCCGGATCGGTTCCGGCGGGCGCGAGTACGCATTCACGCGGCCGCGCCGGATCGCCGCCCGCGTCGCCGTACCGGACGAGCTCGCGCAGGTCGGTACTGAAACCGGTGGCCGAGCGCGCCCGCCCGAAAACGCGACCGATCTCGTTGTAGCGCCCGCCGCGGGCGACCGCCTGCCCCGATCCCGGGATGAACGCCGCGAACACCAGGCCGGTGTGATAGGCGTAGCCACGCAGCTCCGCAACGTCCACGTGCAGATCCACGTCGGTATCCAGCGCCTGCAGCGCATCCACCACCGCCGCGAGGTGATCCAGCGCCGCGTGCACCTCCGCGGGCGCCCGGCCCAGCGCGGCGCGCGCACTCGCCAGGACTTCGGGTCCGCCATTGAGGTCCGGCAGGGCACGCAGGGCGTCGGCCAGATCGGGGTCGAGGCCCGCCTCACGCCATTGCGCCAGGGTCTGTTCAATTTCGGGGATGCTCTTGCGCTGCAGCTGATCGAAGAAGGCGCGCTCCTGCTCCGGCTCCAGACGCGCGGCCCGTGCAAGACTGCGGAAGATCCCGACGTGCCCCAGATCCATGCTCGGCCGGCGCACACCGCAGACCTCGAGGGTGGCCAGCATCAGACGGATGATCTCGACGTCGGAATCCAGGCCGTCGTGGCCGAAAAGCTCGGCCCCGGCCTGCAGCGGACTGCGGGATCCCGACCACTCGTCGGCACGCGCACGCAGCGTCGTGCCGACATAGCACAGCCGGTTGGCCCCCTCCACATGCTGGCGGTGCGCGTCGATGCGCGCGACCTGCGGCGTAAGATCCGCACGCACGCCCATCAGACGACCGGTCAGCTGATCGGTCAGCTTGAACGTCTGCAGATCCAGCTCGTGGCCGGCACCGGTAAGCAACGACTCCAGGTATTCCGCCAGCGGCGGCATCACATGGTCGTAGCCCCAGACATCGAAATGGTCGAGCACACGCCGCCGCAGACCCTCCAGGCGCCGGGCCGAATCCGGCAGCGCCTCTTCCAGTCCGTCCGGCAGCAGCCAGCGATTGATTTCCGTCATGTCATCCTTGCCTGCACGGCCTGACCCGTCCACGGGCGGGCTGGCCAGAAGAAGGGCCCGCGGTGCGGGCCCGGCTTGTGATTGGCAGAACCTGCCCGCACCGGCCCCGCAGCGGGGCCGGCCGCACGATCACTCGGCGGGCTGCGGCAGCTGCGGAGCCCGGGACGGACGCTCGCCGCCCGGAGCGTTGAAGAACTGGAAGAACTCCGAGTTCGGTTCCAGCACGAACGTGCTGTTCTCGCCCTGCAGGCTGTTGCGGTAGGCGATCAGGCTACGATAGAAGCGGAAGAACTCTTCATCTTCGCCGAAGGAGGCACCCAGGATCTCGGTGGCCCGGGCATCGCCCTCCCCGCGGATCTCCTCGGAGTCACGGTACGCGTTCGCCAGGATCACCGTGCGATCGCGGTCGGCACGCGAACGAATCCGCTCGGCCTCTTCCTGCCCCCGGGCACGGAAGTCCTGTGCCACACGCTCGCGCTCGGCCCGCATCCGGTCGAACACCGACTCGGACACCTCGTCCGGCAGGTCCATGCGACGGATGCGCACATCCACCAGATCGACCCCCAGCTCCAGCGCCGTCTCCAGGGCGGCCTGGCGCACCGCGCCCATGATGGTCAGGCGCTCGCCGGCGACCACGTCCTGCAGCTCGTAGCGGGCGAATTCGTTACGCATGCCGTCCCGCAGGATCTGCGACAGGCGCTCCTCGGCCAGTCGTTCGTCACCGCGGGTGGCGCGGTAGAACTGACCGACATCGTTGATCCGCCATTTGGCGTAGAAATCCACGATGATGTTCTTCGCCTCGCTGGTCAGGAACCGGTCCGGCGGGATGTTCAGGGTCATGATCCGGGCATCGAACTTCTCGACGTTCTGGATCAGCGGGAACTTGAAATGCAGCCCCGGCTCCTGGTCCACCTCGCGCAGTTCCCCCAGGGCGAACTTGATCACGCGCTCGCGCTCGTCAACGGTGTAGGTCGACAGGGCCACAACGATCCCGATGACCACCACGGCAATTCCGGCAATACGCAGCATCAGCGAACCTCCCGCGAGCGCAGGCTCTCGGTATCACGGGTCATGGAACCCCTTCCGGTGGTTCCGGAGGCACCCCCAAGGGTGCCGCGACCGGTATCCAGCGGACGCGGCGTCGGCGCATCACCCGAATTGCGGGTGCCCGGCTGACCGGAGAACATCTCGCCCAGCGGCAGCATCATCAGATTGCCGCTGGCGCCCACGTCCAGCATCAGCTTGCGCGAATCCTGGAGTACGGCTTCCACCGCCTCGAGATAGAGGCGATCACGCGTGACCTCGGGGGCCTGCTGGTATTCGGCCAGCAACTGATCGAAACGGGACGCATCACCTTCCGCCCGGGCCACGACCTGATCGCGATAACCCTCGGCTTCCTCGATGATACGGGCCGCCTGACCGCGTGCCCGCGGGATCACGCCGTTGGCATAGGCCTCGGCCTCGTTGCGGAAGCGGACCTCGTCCTCGCGTGCACGGATGGCATCGGCAAAGGCCTCCTGCACCGCCTCCGGCGGCTGGGCCTGCTGCATGGAGACCGCGGTCACCACGATCCCGGCGCCGTAGGCATCGAGGTTCTCCTGCATCACCGTGCGGGTGGACTGGGCGATCTCGCCGCGGCCCTCGCCGAGGATGAATTCAAGATTGCCCTTGCCGACCCGCTCACGGATGGCCGACTCCATGACCTGATGCACGGTGGCATCCGGGTTGCGGACGTTGAACAGGAAATCGACCAGGTCGAGGATGCGGTACTGCACCGCGATGTCGACATCGATGATGTTCTCGTCGCCGGTGAGCATCAGCGCGCGGCTCTCGATGGTCCGCACGTTGTCCACGTTCTCGATCTCGATCCGCTCGATGGGATAGGGCAGGTGCCAGCCCGGCCCCGGACTCTTGACCTCCTGGAACGCGCCAAAGCGCAGCACCACGCCGCGCTCGCCTTCGGAGACGATGTGGAAGCCGGAGGCGATCCAGACCACCAGGGCGATGATCAGGCCGAGGCTGATCAGCGCCTGGGAGCCGCGCCCCATGCCGCCGCCGCCCAGGCCGCTTCCGCCCTGGTTGCCGCCACCAAAGATGCCGCTGAGCTGCCGCGACAGCTTGCGCAGCATCTCCTCCAGATCCGGCGGCTGCTGGCCGCCTCCGCCACCGCCGCTGCCGCCGCGGTTACCGCCTCCCCCGCTCCAGGGGTCGCGGTTGTTGTTTCCCGGTTCGTTCCAGGGCATGAATCAGGGACTCCGTCGATCGCTCGGGATGTGCCGAGAAGGCACAGGGAGCGGACATTCTAGGGGGGCACCCGGGGGCGGGCAAGCGCACCCCTGCGGGAGTCGGGTTGAGGGAAGGGCGATCCGCGGACGATCGCGGGCCCCGCGGGGCCCGCGACTCGCCGGGGCGGACGGGTCAGGCCGCGTCGCGGCGCCCGAAAGTAGAGGCTTCTCCGACACCGGCCGCTTCCCAGGCGCCCATGCCGCCGACCACGTTCATCACGTGGCGATAGCCCAGGCGCTGCAGGATGGAAGCCGCGACCGTGGAACGGTAACCGCTGCCGCAGACCACGGCCACCGGCTCTTCCGGATCGACACCCGGGACGCCCTCACGGGTCTCCGCCACCGGCCGATGCACCGCCGCGTCGACGTGTCCCGCGGCGTACTCGGCCGGGGTACGCACGTCCACCAGCCGGGCCTCGCCGCGTGCCACGCGGTCCGCGGCTCCGCTGGCATCGACCTGGGCCAGGGTATCCAGCGGCAGGCCGGCGCCCGCCCAGGCGGCCATGCCGCCGCGCACGTAGCCGTCGATGTAGTCGCGCCCGGTGCGGACCATGCTGCGCACGGCCTGCTCGATCACTGCGGGGTCACCGCTGCCGTCGATCAGGATCACCGGGTGGTCATCCGGCGTGACCCAGCCCGCCCAGTTGGCGAACGGGCCGCGGATGCCGATGCCCAGAGCCCCCGGCACGTGGCCGCCCCCGAACGCCAGCGGATCGCGCAGGTCGATCACCGTGACCTCGCCGGCTTCCACGCGCCGCGCCACCTCGTCGGGTTCGATGGACTGCATGCCCGGCAGCGGGATGACGTCCTTCGGACCCTCGGAGTTGATGCCCTTGTTGCGCGGATAGAAATCCGGGATCTCCGGCAGTCCGTGCAGCAGCTTCTCCACGAAGGCGTCCTCGCTCAGCGACGGATCCAGATAGGGGTTGGTCGCCCGCTCGTAACCCAGGGTGGAGACGGGACGCCCGGCCATGCCCGCGCCGCAGGCGGAACCGGCCCCGTGCCCCGGGTGGACCTCCACGCCGTCGGGCAGGTCGGCCAGCTTGTCGCGCACACTGGCGAACATCTGCCGCGCCAGCGCGCGCTTGGCCTCCTCGCCCAACAGGTCGGGCCGGCCCAGCGAGCCGACGAACAGGAAGTCGCCGGTGATCAGTGCGATCGGTTCGTCACGAGACCGTGCCCCGTCGAACACCACGAACATCAGATGCTCCGGCGTGTGCCCGGGAGTGTGACGGACCTCGATGCGCACGTTGCCGATGTCGATGCGGTCCCCTTCGTGCAGATCCTCGTGCGGGAACTGCACCCGGAAATGCTCGCCGGCATCGTAGCCCGAGAGCATCAGCCGCGCCCCGGTCTTGTCCGCCAGCTCGCGGGCGCCCGAAGCAAAGTCGGCGTGGATATGGGTATCCATCACGTACGCGATGCGATAGCCATGGTCCCGCGCATAGTCCAGGTAGACATCCACGTCGCGCTGCGGGTCGATCACGGCGATCTCGCCGCTGCCCTGGCAGCCGACCACGAAGGAATGCTGTGACAGTCCGGAATCCACGAAACGTTCAAAGATCATCGTTCTACCTCCTTTCCCTGCAGCCATTGCAGGCGTTGCCCATTTCTTGACTAATTTGGTCAGTTATTAGGGCAAAAGTTCCCGTAAGGAAGTTCTGATAGAAAACGTAAATGATATTCCCGGTGCTGCGCGGCTGCCCGGGAACCCGTCAGGGCGCGCGATCAGGCACCGGAGCCCGGTGCCGGGGCGCGCGCACCGGCGGCTTGCGCGTCCTCGGCTCCCCCGGGTTCCTCGCCCGGCCCCACGAAGGCCGTTTCCGGATCCAGCCCGGCCTCGCGGAACAGGTCCTGAAAGCGCCGCTCCGGCAGCTGCACCCGCAGGCGGATCGCACCCTCATCACCGGTCTGCTCGGCCTCCACGGCGTTCTCGTCGTACAGCCGACCGCGCAGCCGCCCGGCGGACGGCGGCACCTCGACCCAGCCACGGCGCATGGATTCGGTGAAGGACTCGGCCAGGCGCTGGTACAGCCGCTCCACCCCTTCGCCGGTTTGCGCCGACAGCCAGAAGGCCTCCTCGCCCTCGCCACCGGCAAAGCGCTCCGCCGTCTCGTCGTCGCGCTCCGGCAGGGTGTCGATCTTGTTGTAGATCCGCCAGCAGGGCACGTCCTCGGCGCCGATCTCCGCGAGCACGTCCTCCACCTGGGCGATGTGCCGCTCGCGCTCCGGATCGGCGGCATCGATCACGTGCAAAAGCAGCGCCGCCTCGCGGGTCTCGGTCAGGGTCGCCTTGAAGGCCGCCACCAGTTCGTGCGGCAGGTCGCGCACGAACCCGACGGTGTCCGCGAGGATCACCGACTGGTGCGGCGCCAGATCCAGCCGGCGCAGGGTCGGATCCAGGGTCGCGAACAGCTGGTCGGCCTGGTAAACGTCGGAATCGGTGAGGCGGTTGAACAGGGTCGACTTGCCGGCATTGGTGTAGCCCACCAGCGAGACGGTCGGCACCTCGTTGCGCAGGCGCGCCTGGCGCCCCTGCTCGCGCGTGCGCTCGACCTTTTCCAGTCGCCGCTCGATATGCTTGATGCGCGCCGCCAGCAGCCGGCGGTCGGTCTCCAGCTGGGTCTCGCCGGGCCCGCGCAGGCCGATCCCGCCCTTCTGCCGTTCCAGGTGGGTCCAGCCACGCACCAGTCGGGTGGACATGTGACGCAGCTGCGCCAGCTCCACCTGCAGCTTGCCCTCGTGAGAACGCGCGCGCTGGGCAAAGATGTCGAGGATCAGCCCGGCACGGTCCAGCACGCGGCACTGCAGGTGCTGTTCCAGGTTGCGCTCCTGGCTGGGCGACAGCTCGTGGTTGAAGATGACCAGGTCGGCCCCGTGCGCCGCCACCTGATCGCGAATGGCGTCCGCCTTCCCGGACCCCACGAACCGGCGCGAGTCGGGACGATGGCGCGAGCCGGATTCCACGGCCACCACTTCGGCCCCGGCCGAACGCACCAGCTCCTCGAATTCCTGCAGCTGGACCTCGAGATCGGTCGCACCGCCGATGGCCATGGCCACCAGCACCGCCCGGTCGCCACCGGTCTGCGGACGCTCAAACAACGCGCGACCACCCCCGATTCGGGACCGGGCCACCCCGGAGGTGTACGACGCCCCTATTCATCCGCGGCCTCTCCGCCGCTGGCCGCGGCGCTGTCTTCATCCAGCGGCATGCGCACCTGCCGCGCGGGCACGATGGTGGAGATCGCGTGCTTGTAGACCATCTGCGAAACCGTCGAGCGCAGCAGGACCACGAACTGATCGAACGACTCGATCTGCCCCTGCAGCTTGATGCCGTTCACGAGATAGATCGACACCGGAATCCGGTCGCGGCGCAGCGCGTTGAGAAAGGGTTCCTGCAGCATTTGCCCTTTGGCCATCGGTACATTCCCTGGTTGCATTCGTCGGGGCCCGCGCCGCGGGCCGAAACCTGTAAAAAGAGTAGCATATCGTCAGCGTGATGCCGTCTCGCGCAGGACCGCCAGGGCCTGCTCCGGGTCGACGGTTTCCGCCAGCAACCGCGCGTGCAGCGGGAAGCGCCGCAGGCCGGTCAGCTGGCGCTTGGCCAGCTGCCGCGTCGCGGCGATCACCCGGCTGCGGAACGTGGCGAAATCGACCTCGCCGGCCAGCCATTCCCAGCCCTGGCGGTAGCCCACCGCCCGCTGCGAAGGGTGCTCCGAGGTCAGTCCGGGGCGCGCGCGCAGGGCCCGCAGCTCCTCCACGAACCCCGCCTCCAGCATGGCATCGAAGCGTTCGGCAATCCGCGCGCGCAGACGTTCCCGATCTTCCGGCCACAACGCCAGTGCGCACCAGCCCGCCGGCAGCCGCGCCTCGCCCCCCTGCTGGAAGCTCGACAACGGGCGCCCCGTGGCCTCGAACACCTCCAGCGCCCGCAGGATGCGCTGCGGATCGTTGGGATGGATGCGCCCGGCGGCCGCCGGGTCCACCGCCTCCAGGGCCTCGTGCAGGGCCCGGGCGCCTTCCGTCTCCAGCCGGGCGCGCACCGCGGCGCGCACCGCTTCCGGCACCGGCGGCATGGGGTCGATCCCCTCCAGCAGCGCCCGCAGGTACAGCAGGGTCCCGCCCGCCAGCAGCGCCACGCGCCCGCGCGCATGGATCGCGCGGATGCAGGCACGGGCATCCGCGGCGAAGGCCGCCGCGTTATAGGTCTCCTCCGGATCCCGGATGTCCAGCAGGTGATGCGGCACCCGCGCCCGCTCGTGCGCATCCGGCTTGGCGGTACCGATGTCCATGCCGCGGTACACCTGCGCCGAATCCACGGTCACGATCTCGGCGTCCAGCCGCTGCGCGAGCTCCAGCGCCAGCCCGGTCTTGCCGGTGGCGGTGGGCCCGGCGAGCAGGACCACCGGCGGTTGCGGGACGTCCATCAGCGCCCGCGCATGAACAGCCCGTCGAGGGCGGCGTGATCCAGCTCCACCCAGGTCGGCCGGCCATGGTTGCACTGGCCGCTGCGCTCGGTGGCCTCCATGTCGCGCAGCAGCTGATTCATCTCGGGCACGGTCAGCCGGCGCCCCGACCGCACCGAACCGTGACAGGCCATGGTGCTCAGCACCTCGTTGGCCGCCACCTCGGTGCGCTGGCTGTGACCGCTTTCGGCCAGATCCCCCAGCACGTCGCGCAGCAGCGCCGGTGCATCGCGGCCCCGCAGCAGCGCCGGCGCCGCACGCAACCGCAGCCGTTCGCGCCCGCAACGGTCCACTTCGAAGCCCAGCCCGGCCAGCGTATCCGCCTGCTCCTCGGCGCGGTCGGCCTCGGCCGGGGTGACCTCCACCTCCTCCGGCACCAGCAGCGGCTGGGCGGTCACGCGTTCACGCTCCCATTCGCGCTTGAGCCGCTCATAGGTGATGCGCTCGTGCGCGGCATGCATGTCCACCAGCACCAGCCCGCGGGCGTTCTCCGCGAGTACGAAGGTATCCGCGACCTGGCCGATGGCGAACCCCAGCGGGGGCATCTCCGCAGCCTCCGCGCCCTCGCCGGGAGCGGTTTCCGCCCCGGCGTAATCCGCTGCCGCAGGCTCGCCCACGGCGGCGGAACCGGCGCCTTCCGGCGGCCGGAACGCGGCCCAGGCCGCGGCAAACCCGTCACCCCGCCCGGGGTCCGCGCGCCCCCCGGCACCGGATCCGCCCCCGGGGAGCGGAGCGGGGCGCCCGCCACCGCGCGCCGCACGGTCGCCCGGCACCCCGTCAAGCAGCCCCGGCCGCGCATGCGGAGGGGCCTCCGAGCGCGGCGCGCCCGCCGGGGCGGCACCCGCCTCCGCGCCCTGACCGGCCTTCGCCTGCCCCAATGCGGCATGCAGCGCATGGAAGATGAAATCGTGGACCATCCGCGACTCGCGGAAGCGCACCTCCTGCTTGGTCGGATGCGCGTTCACGTCCACCTGCGCCGGATCCAGCTCCAGCTCGAGCACGAACATCGGATGGCGCCCGTGGTAGAGCACATCCTGATAGGCCTTGCGCACGGCCGCCGTCAGTACCCGGTCGCGGATCGCACGGCCGTTGACGAAGAAATACTGCTGATCCGCCTGGGCCCGGGAACGCGCCGGGGAGCCCAGCCAGCCGGACAGCACCAGCCCGGAACGCTGCTCGTCCACCGGGAGCGCATCCGCCAGAAACGCCTCGCCCAGCAGGGCCCGCACGCGCGCCGCGGGGTCACCGGGTGCCGCCGGCAGGTCCAGCGTCACCCGATCGTTGTGCCGCAGCACGAAGGCCACCTCGGGGTGCGCCGCGGCCTGGGTGCGCAGCACGGACTCGCAATGGCCGTACTCGGTACGTTCGGTGCGCACGAAGCGCCGCCGCGCCGGCACGTTGAAGAACAGGTCGCGCACCTCGACCGTAGTGCCCGGCGGATGCGACGCCGGCATCACCTCGCCGAAGACATCGGAACCGTCCCCGGAAAGCTGCCAGGCGTTGCGCTCGCCGGGCACCGCCGAGGTCAGGGTCAGGCGCGCCACCGAGGACACCGACGGCAGCGCCTCGCCGCGGAAACCCAGGCTGTGCAGGGCCTCCAGGTCATCCATGCTGCGGATCTTGCTGGTGGCATGGCGCGACAGCGCCAGCGGCAGTTCTTCCCGCGCGATGCCACAGCCGTCGTCGGTCACCCGGATCAGGCGGGTCCCGCCCTGCTCCAGACGCACCTCGATGCGCGAGGCCCCGGCATCCAGCGCGTTTTCGACCAGCTCCTTGACCACCGAGGCCGGTCGCTCGATGACCTCGCCGGCGGCGATCTGGCTGATCAGCTGATTGGAGAGTTTCTGGATGCCCACGTCACGTCCCGGGAAAGCACTGAAACGCAGGGTAAGGAAACACCGGCGAATGTGCACGTGCGTGCTCGCCGAATCCCGTATTCGGACCGAGAGTCAACTGCCGCGGGAGGGGACCTCAAGGACCTGACCGGTATAGATGGTGTCACCGTTGACGCCGTTGACCGCGCGCAGCTCGGACAGGGACACGCTGTACTGCTCCGCGATCCCGGACAGGGTCTCGCCGGGGCGAATGATGTGCTGCTCGGTATCCTTGCCGCCATCGGCAATCAGCGTGCCCGGACGCGCGTGGGTGGAGAAGTACGCCCGCAGACCGGTCAGCAGGGCTTCGGCCAGCGACTGCTGATAGCTGGAGCTGCGCAGGCGACGTTCGTCCTGCGGATTGGAAATGAAGCCGGACTCGACCAGGATGGACGGCACATCCGGCGAACGCAGCACGGCGAAATTGGCCCGTTCGACCTTCGGCCGCCGCACCTTGCCGACCCGGTCCAGCTCGTCGATCATCCGCTCGGCCAGGGTGGAACTGGCCTCGAGGCTGCCGCTCTGGGCCAGATCCAGCAGCACGTTGCTGAGGGAATCATCACGGCCGTTCATCGGCACCCCGCCCAGGCGCATGTCGGCCTGATTCTCGCGCTCGGCAAGGAAGCGTGCGGCCTCGCTGGATGCCCCGCCCTCCGACAGCATGTACACCGAGGAACCGTTCACGCTGGGGTCCGGGAAGGCATCCGCGTGGATCGACATGAACACGTCGGCCTCCGCCTCGCGGGCGCGCTTGACGCGCTCGCGCAGGGGCAGGAAATAGTCGCCGGTGCGGATCATCACCGCCTCCATGCCCCATTCATCCTCGACCAGGTCCGCAAGCCGCTGCGACACTTCCAGCGCCACGTCCTTCTCGCGCGTGCCGTTGGGCCCGATGGCGCCGGGATCATGGCCGCCGTGGCCGGCATCGATGGCCACGATCACGTCGCGCAGATCCTCCTGCGAGCGACCGCGACGCGGTTCGCGCTCCTCCCCCGCTTCCACCCGCGTGCCCGCCGAGCCGCTGCGCGTCAGGTCCAGCACCAGCCGGTGCGGGGCGCCCTGGGCCGGCATCAGCTGGAAGCTGCGCGGGTTCACGGCCTCGCGCAGATCCAGGACCACGCGCAGATCGGAGCCGTTGCGCGGCGCATGGCGCACGCCGTCGATCACCGAACGCGGATGATCATTGACTTCCAGGCTGGTGTCGGTGCTCGCGTTCGTCAGGTCCACCACCAGCCGTTCCGGCGACTGCAGGCGAAACACCTCGTACTCGGCCTCGCCCTCCATGTCGAAGACCAGACGCGTGGTTTCTCCGTCCACGGACATGCGCAGGCGCTCGACGCGCGCCCCGGCCGCCGCCGGGAGGGGCAGCGTCGCCAGACCCAGTGCACCCAGGGCGCGCAGGATCTGGCGGCGATTCGGATCGATGTCGGAACGGTGATGGCCCACGCACATACCCCGGCTGGTCAGGGACTCCAATCTTATTGTGGACAGATCCTCTGAAAAAGCAACCCGGAATGTCGCGAATTTTTAGGAAGATACCGAGGTTTCTGCGTGTACCCTCACAACCTGCGACCTCGCTCCCCACATCTCTCCGGGCGCCACCAACCACTACATGTGGTATGCGGAAAAACCCGCCAGTCCCAGATCTATTCCTGCCCCGGCGCCGCCGCCAGCGCGGCGCGGCCGGCCTCGGCGGCCGGCCCTTCCAGCCACAGCCGGCGTCCGTACTCCGGCCCGTCCGGATGTTCCTCGAGGTGGATGCGCAGGTCCGGCTCCGGCAGCCAGCCGCAACCGCGCTCCGGCCACTCGACCAGCCACAGCACCCCGGTGCCGTGCACCTCGCGCACGCCGAGGTACTCCAGCTCCTCCGGATCCCCCAGACGGTAGAGATCGAAATGCAGTACTCGCCGGGAATCCAGCTCGTACGGTTCGACCAGGGTATAGGTCGGGCTGCGCACCGTCCCCGCATGCCCCAGGGCCCGCAGCAGGCCGCGCACCCAGGTGGTCTTTCCCGCGCCCAGGTCGCCCTCCAGATAGACCGTGCGCAGCCCCGGCACCGTCGCCAGCGCCGCACCGGCCGCCTCGGTGGCGGCCGCATCCGGCAGTTCCACCGGGGCTCCGTCGAAGGCCGCCCGGTCAGAGGCCATCGTCGCCCCCCGCGGCGGCCGGCAGGGCCGCGATCAGATCCCCCGCCAGCATGCCGACGGTGCCCCCCAGTCGCCGCGCCGCGACGCGCCCGGCCGCCGCGTGCCAGCCGGCGGCGGTGCGCGCCGCGCCACGCGCGTCCACGCCCTGTCCGCGCAAAGCCGCGATCACGCCGGTCAGCGCATCGCCACAGCCGGGGGTGGCCATCCCCGGATGGCCGTCGGTGACACAGTCGTACGGTCCGTCATCGGTGTCGGCGATCAGCGTCCCCGCCCCCTTGAGCAGCACGGTGCCGCCAAACCGCACGACCAGCTCCCGCAGTCGCCCCGGTCGGTCGACCTCCACCGCCGCGGCATCCAGGTTCAGCAGACGCCCGGCCTCGCCGGGATGCGGCGTCAGGACCCAGTTGTCGCTGCGCCGCGGGGTCTGGGCCAGCAGGTTGAGGGCATCGGCATCCACCACCAGCGGGCGGCCGGAATCGGCCGCCGCCAGCCACAGCTCACGCCCCCACGGACCCTGATCCAGGCCGGGCCCGATGGCCACCGCGTCCGCCCGCTCCAGCCAGCGCAGCAGCTCCGGGCCTTCGCTCACCCCGCGCACCATGATCTCGGGGCGGTCACTGCACACGAAGGCGGCATGTTCGGGATGTGTCAGCAGGGTCACGCGCCCGGCCCCGGCACGCAGCGCCGCGGTCGCCGCCAGCCGCCCGGCCCCGGCGAACCCGGGAGCCCCGCCGACGATCATCACGTGGCCCGCATCACCCTTGTGGGCCCCGGCCCTCCGCCGCGGCAGACCCGCCCGCCAGTGCCCGGGACCAATGCGCCACGCCGCCGGTACGAAGCTCTGCGCCAGCGAATGCGGGAGGTCGAGTGTGGCCACGCGGACCGTGCCCGCGTAGTCCACCGCAGCCCCCGTATGCAGCCCCGGCTTGTCGGCAATGAATGTCAGGGTGCGTGTCGCCCGCGCCGCCTGCCCGCGCAGCGCGCCATTGTCGGTATCGACCCCCGAGGGCGCATCGGCCGCCAGCACCGCCCGGTCCGCACGGTTCAGCCGCTCGATCACCTCGCCGTAGACATCGGTCAGCGGACGCTGCAGACCGATACCGAACAGCGCGTCCACCCACACATCCGCAGTGGCGGGATCGAACGTCTCCAGCGGGTGGATTTCGCCCCCGCTCTCCTCCCACAGACGCCGGGCCCGCTGCCCGTCCGACTCCTCCCGCGCCCGCGAGGACCCCGCATGCAGCACCACCTCCAGTCCGGCTGCCCGCGCGCGGCGGGCCAGCACGAAACCGTCGCCGCCGTTGTTGCCGGGCCCGCAGAGCACCCCGATCCGGGTCGCTGCCGGCCAGTGCTCGCGCAGATGCTCGAGCAGCGCCGCCCCGGCCCGGTCCATCAGCTCGCCCGGCGCCATCCCGGGCAGGGCCATGGCGGTGGCATCCAGCTCGCGCATGCGCGCGGTGTCGAACAACCGCTCGCCGGGCGCGGGGCTGGCCGGGGACGGGTGTGCGGGGGCATCATTCATGTCCGTTCCTCTCCTTGCTGGCCTGTCGATCGTGCCTGACCATCCCGACCCGCGCCAATGCGCCGAACTCGCCGATCGCATCCGCCAGTGGGGGCGCGAACTCGGCTTCGCGGAACTGCGCATCGGCCCCGCGCGGGTCCCCGAGGCCGATCGCCGGCACCTGGACGCCTGGCTGGAGCGCGACTCCCACGGCGACATGCAATGGATGGCCGAGCGCGCGCCGCTGCGCCGCGACCCCGACGCCCTGGTTCCCGGGGTGCAGCGCATCATCAGCGTGCGCATGGATTACTTCCCGCCACGCACCCGCCGTCCGGCTGCCCAGCTGGCGGATCCCGAGGGCGCCTATGTCTCGCGCTATGCCCTGGGCCGTGACTACCACAAGCTGCTGCGCAAGCGACTGACCGAACTCGGCCGCCGGATCGAGGCCGAGGCACCGCACGGCTACCGCGCCTTCACCGACAGCGCGCCGGTGCTGGAGAAGGCCCTGGCGCAGCAGGCGGGGCTCGGCTGGATCGGCAAGCACACCAACCTGCTGGCCCGCGGTACCGGCTCGTGGTTCTTCCTCGGCGAACTGTTCACCGATCTGCCACTGCCGCTCGATTCCGGCCCGGCCGAGGACCACTGCGGGAGCTGCCGCGCCTGCCTGGACGTGTGCCCCACGCAGGCCTTCCGCGGCCCGCACGACCTCGACGCCCGGCGCTGCATCTCCTATCTCACCATCGAGCTGAAAGGCTCGATCCCGGAAGACCTGCGCCCGCTGATCGGCCACCGCATCTACGGCTGTGACGACTGCCAGCTGGTCTGCCCCTGGAACCGCTTCGCCGAGGTCGCGGCCGAACCGGACTTTATCGCCCGCCATGGCCTCGACAGCGCCTCGCTGGTCGAGCTGTTCGCCTGGGACGAGGCGACCTTCCTCGAACGCACCGCCGGCATGGCGATCCGCCGCATCGGCCACGAACAATGGCTGCGCAACCTCGCCGTGGGGCTCGGCAACGGTCCGGCCACCGATCAGGCGCGCGAGGCCCTGGCCGCGCGCGCCGACCACCCGTCGGCGCTGGTGCGCGAACACGTGGCCTGGGCCCGGGCACGCCTGGACGAGCGGGCCGCCGGCCGGCTCGCCGAACCGCCGGCCATCCCGGTGAAGGCGCTCACTCGCGCACCGGTCGACCCGGCCGCAAGGCCCGCCAGCATCCCCGCCCCGGAGGGCGGCACCGGACCGCCACACGAGGACCCCACGACCGGTTCCTAGGCTCCGGCCTCCGGACGGATCCAGACCAGGCTCGCGAGGCGTCCGGTGGTGCCGTCACGACGATAGGAGAAGAACCGGTCGGGGTCGCTGAAGGTGCATTCGCCGCCGCCATGCACGGCCACGCCCGCACACTGCAGGCGGTCGCGCGCCAGCGCCGCCAGATCCGCCAGCCAGTGACCGTCCCGCGCGGCCGGGCGAAAGGCCCCGGCCATCCCCGGCTGCACCGCCAGGAACCGCTCGCGCACCTCCGTGCCGACCTCGAAGGCGTCGGGGCCGATGGCCGGCCCCAGCCAGGCGTGCCAGGCCGCCTGCGGACGGGCCTCGCGCAGCGCCGCCAGCGTGGCCTCCAGGACCCCGTCCACCAGCCCGCGCCAGCCGGCATGCGCCGCCGCCACCGCCTCCCCGCCGGTGCCGGCGAACAGCACCGGCAGGCAGTCGGCCGTCTGCACCGCGCAGACCCGGCCGGGCCGGGTGGTCATCACCGCATCGGCCTCCACCGGCGCGTCGGCGGCGGCCAGTTCTTCCGCGCGCACCACTCGCGTGCCATGCACCTGTGCCGGCCAGTGCAGCTCGGCGCCGGGCACGCCCCGCGCGGCCACCGCCTGCGCCAGACGGCGCCGGTTCCCGGCCACTCGCTGCGGATCGTCCCCGGTATGCAGCGCGAGATTCAGACTGGCCCACACGCCCTCGCTGATCCCGCCGGCACGGGTGGTCTGCAGGGCCCCGACTGCGGGGGCGGCGGGCCAGTCGGGCGTGATCAGGGCCGCGTCCGGCAGCGCGTCAGCGGCGTTCATGCCTGCGCCTCCGCGTGGGCGGCATCCGCGCGCAACACCTCCAGCAGCGAGGCGAAATCCGCGGGCAGCGGCGCCTCGAAGGCCTGCGGCTCGCCCGTGGCGGGATGACGGAACTCCAGGCGCGCGGCGTGCAGCGCCTGACGCCGGAATCCGTTCACCGCCTCGCGCGCCGACTCGTCCATCCCGCGCACCGGCCGCGGCCGCCCGCCATACACCGGATCGCCCACCAGCGGGTGGCGCAGATGCGCCATGTGCACGCGGATCTGGTGGGTACGCCCGGTCTCCAGTCGCGCGTTCAGCAGGGTGTGGCCACGAAAGCGTTCCGCCACCCGGTAGTGCGTGGTCGCCGGCTTGCCCGCCGGGTTCACCGCCATGCGCTTGCGGTCCACCGGATGGCGACCCACCGGCGCATCCACCGTGCCGCCGGCGATCACCCGGCCGTGGACCAGCGCGCGGTATTCACGGTGCACGCTGCGCTCCTGCAGCTGACGCACCAGGGCGGTCTGCGCCTGCGCGTTGCGCGCGACGACCATCAGGCCGGTGGTGTCCTTGTCCAGCCGGTGCACGACCCCGGCGCGCGGCAGCACGCCGACCTCGGGCGCGTGATGCAGCAGCGCGTTGACCAGGGTTCCCTGACGATGACCCGCGGCCGGGTGCACCACCAGCCCCGCCGGCTTGTCGATCACCAGCACGTCGGCATCCTCGTACAGGATGTCCAGCTCGATGGGTTCCGGGGCATCCTCCAGCGACGGGGTCTCCGGCGGAATCAGTTCCACCGCCTCGCCACCGCGCACCGGCGTGCGCGGGCGGGGCCGGGCCCCGTCCACCCGCAGGTCGCCGGCCTTCAGCCACTGCACCAGCTGGCTGCGCGAATACTCGGGAAACGCGCGCGCCAGAGCCGCATCCAGGCGCTGCCCGGCCTCTTCCTCGGGCAGGGTTGCCCGGCGTGGTTCGCTCATGCCCTCACCCTCCGGAGGCAGGCCGCGTCAATGTTCGTCAATGGTGTAGAATCCGGATTTCATCCGCGCACAACGGTTCGCAACGAGGTTTCCGTGCTCCCAGCTTCCACCCTGCCACGCCTGTTCGTCATCCTGATTGTGGCCCTGCTCATGGCCGGCTGCGAAAGCTGGCGCGCCGATCCCACGGCCGGCTGGTCGGCCAGCCAGCTCTACAGCGAGGCCAAATCCGCCCTGGACAGCGGCAACTACAGCCAGGCCGTGGAATACTACGAGCTGCTGGAGGCCCGCTATCCGTTCGGACGCTTTGCCCAGCAGGCGCAGATCGAGATCCCTTACGCGTATTACAAGGCCGGCGAACCGGAACCCGCGCTCGCCGCGGTGGACCGCTTCGAGCAGCTCAACCCGCGTCATCCGAACCTCGATTACGCCTACTACCTGCGCGGCCTGATCAACTTCAACCGCGACCAGGGCTTCCTCAGCAACGTGTTCCCGATGGATCCCACCGAGATGGACCAGGGCCCGCTGATGGACGCCTACGAGGACTTCGACCGGCTGATCCGCACCTTCCCGGACAGCCCGTACAGTGCCGATGCGCATCCACGCATGGTATTCATCATCAACACCCTGGCCGCGAACGA
The DNA here is from genome assembly GCF_000377325.1 of Thioalkalivibrio sp. ALgr3. NCBI lineage: Bacteria > Pseudomonadati > Pseudomonadota > Gammaproteobacteria > Chromatiales > Ectothiorhodospiraceae > Thioalkalivibrio > Thioalkalivibrio sp. ALgr3. The sequence continues at coordinate 233,508 of NZ_KB897980.1, forward strand.
GCTGCGCATTGCCGAATTCTACATGGAGCGCACCGCCTGGGTGGCCGCCGCCGAGCGCGCGCGCCACGTGCTGGCGACCTACCCCAACGCCGACGTGATGCCGCAGGCGCTGTCGGTGCTGTACCACTCCTATCGCGAGCTGGGTCTGGATGACCACGCCGACGCGACCCTGAGCGTGCTGGAACTGAACGATGCCGAGGCCGCGGTGGCGGTGCGTGGCGGCGAGCACCTGTCGGTGGAAGTGGAACGTGGCGGCCTGTGGCGCGCCTTCGAGCGCCTGCCGTTCTTCAACTGAACGGCGGCGCCCCGCGACAGACGGCCCGTCAGAGGGCTTCGCTGCCCTCCTCGCCGGTGCGGATGCGCACCACGCGATCCATGTCGGAGACAAAGATCTTGCCGTCCCCGATCTTCCCGGTGCGCGACGCCTTCACGATCGCGTCGATGCAAGCATCGACCCGATCATCGTCCACCACCAGCTCCAGCTTCACCTTGGGCAGGAAGTCGACCACGTACTCGGCCCCGCGGTAGAGCTCGGTGTGGCCCTTCTGCCGGCCGAAACCCTGGACCTCGGTGGCGGTCATCCCGGCGATGCCCATCTCGGTCAGGGCCTCGCGGACGTCTTCCAGCTTGAACGGCTTGATGATCGCCTCGATCTTCTTCATGCGAATCCCCCGGTCTGCGCCCGCGTTCGCGGGCGAATCGTGTGCGGTTGAGTGTACCAGACCACCGGCCTCATTCCGGACGGTAGCCGGAGGTGATGGGATAGCGGCGATCGCGGCCGAAGGCCCGCGGGCTGACCCGCACCCCGGGTGCGCCCTGGCGCCGCTTGTACTCGGCCCGCAGCACCATGCGCGCGACCCGCTCGACGACCTCGCGCGGATGCCCCCGGACCACGATGTCGGCCACCGAGGCCTCCTCTTCCACGAAGGCCTCCAGGATCGCGTCCAGCACGGGATAGGGCGGCAACGAGTCGGTATCCTCCTGCCCCGGCGCCAGCTCAGCGCTGGGCGGGCGTTCGATCACGCGCGCGGGAATCGCCTCGCCAAGGGTGTTGCGCCAGCGCGCCAGGCGCCAGACCCACTGCTTGGACACATCCTTCAGCGGGGCGAAGCCACCGTTCATGTCGCCGTACAGCGTGGCATACCCGACCGCCAGCTCGCTCTTGTTGCCGGTGGCCAGCAGCATGCGGCCGGTGCGGTTGGACAGGCCCATCAGGACCACCCCGCGCGAGCGGGACTGCAGGTTCTCCTCGGTCACGTCACCGGGCGCCGGCGGCACCGACGCCAGCGCACTGTCGAGCCCGCCGAGAAACGCCTGCACCATCGGCTCGATCGCCACCTCGTGGTAATCCAGCCCCAGGGTTTCGGCCTGGGCGCGGGCATCCTCGACCGACATCGACGCGGTATAGCGATAGGGCATCATCACCGCGGTGACCCGCTCCGGGCCCAGGGCATCGGTGGCCAGGGCCGCCGTCAGCCCGGAGTCGATGCCGCCGGACAGCCCCAGGATCACGCCGGGGAAACCGTTCTTGTCGACGTAGTCACGGATGCCGGTGACCAGCGCGGCGTAGAGATCCGCGACTTCCGCATCCGCGGCGTGCGCGGAACTGTCGGCCTCGGATACCGCCGCCGGCGCGGGCGGCAGCGGCGACACCCCTTCGGGCGCCACGGCCACGGGCCGGGGCCGTCCGGCGTCACCGGCCTCCAGCTCGACCAGCGCCAGCCCCTCCTGCCAGGGGTCGAGCAGGGCCTGCGGCGAGCCCTCGGGACCGGGGTGCAGAAAGCTGCGGCCATCGAACACCAGTTCGTCCTGGCCGCCCACCTGATTCACGTAGAGCACCGGGCACCCGGTCTCGGCGACCCGCGCGGCCACCACCGCAGAACGCTCCGCCGGCTTGCCGCGATGGAACGGGGAGGCATTCAGGTTGAGCAGCACGTCGGCCCCGGCGATGCGGGCATGCGCCGCCGGGGCCGGCTGCCAGATGTCCTCGCAGACCGTGACGCCCAGGCGCCAGCCACCCAGCTGGACCACGCAGGGCTCGTGCCCGGCATGGAAGTAGCGCACCTCGTCGAACACCGAGTAGTTGGGCAGGATGTGCTTGGCGTAGCTCGCGTGGATCGCACCGTTGCGCAGCCACACCGCGGCATTGGCCAGCCCTCCCTCAATGCGCCGTGGCGCGCCCACCAGCAGGTCAATGCCGATACTGGCCTCCGCCAGGCGCTCCAGCGCCGCGTCCACCGCATCCAGGAACGCGGGCCGCAGCAGCAGGTCCTCGGGCGGATAGCCGGTCAGCGCCAGCTCGGGGAACATCACCAGGTGGGCGCCTTCGGCGCGCGCCTGGTCGACGAATTCACGCATGCGCCGGGCATTCGTCTCCAGTGCCCCGACCACGGGGTTGAACTGGGCCAGGGCGATGCGTGGCGCTTGTGCGGTCATCAACGGGGGCGCCGGATCAGCGTGCGGAAGCGGTGTTCAGGGCCTGCTGCATGGCCTGACCCAGCTCGGCCGGGCTCTCCGCCACCACGGCACCGGCGCCACGCAGGGCGTCCATCTTCTGCGCGGCGGTCCCCTGCCCGCCGGCGATGATCGCCCCGGCATGCCCCATGCGCCGCCCCGGCGGGGCCGTGGCCCCGGCGATGTAGGCGGCCACCGGCTTGTCGAATTCCTCACGGATGTAGCGCGCCGCGCGTTCCTCGGCGTCACCACCGATCTCGCCGACCATCAGTACGCCGTCGGTCTCGGGGTCGTCGCGGAACATCCGCAGGCAGTCGACGAAATCCAGCCCCTGGATGGGATCGCCGCCGATGCCCACGCAGGTGCTCTGCCCCAGCCCCAGCGCGGTGGTCTGGTGCACGGCCTCGTAGGTCAGCGTGCCCGAGCGCGAGATGATGCCGATGCGCCCGCGGCTGTGGATGTAGCCGGGCATGATCCCCACCTTGCAGGCCTCCGGGGTGATGATCCCCGGGCAGTTGGGGCCGATCAGGCGGGTGCCGGTATCGGCCAGCATCTGCTTGACCCGCACCATGTCCTGCACCGGGATGCCCTCGGTGATGCACACCGCCAGTTCGATCCCGGCATCGGCCGCCTCGCAGATGGCATCGGCGGCGAACGGTGCCGGCACGTAGATCATGCTGACCGTGGCGCCGGTGGCCGCCACCGCATCGGCCACGGTGTCGAACACCGGGCGATCGAGATGGCTCTGCCCGCCCTTGCCCGGGGTCACCCCGCCCACCAGGCGGGTGCCGTAGGCGATGGCCTGCTCGGAATGGAAGCTGCCCTGCTTGCCGGTGAAGCCCTGGCAGATCACCCGGGTGTCGCGGTCGACCAGGATACTCATGCGGCGGCCTCCACCACGGCGCGCGCGGCCGCGTCCAGATCGGCGGCCGGGATCACGTCCAGGCCGGAATTCGCCAGGGCCTCGCGGCCCTGCTCGGCGTTGGTCCCCTCCAGACGCACCACTACCGGCACGTCCACCTGCACCTCGCGGATCGCGGCGATGATCCCCTCGGCGATCAGGTCGCAGCGCACGATGCCGCCGAAGATGTTCACCAGCACCGCCTGCACCGAGTCGTCGGACAGGATCAGCTTGAAGGCGGCGGTCACCCGTTCCACGGTGGTTCCGCCGCCCACGTCGAGGAAGTTGGCCGGCTCGCCGCCGTGGTGCTGGATCAGGTCCATGGTCGCCATCGCCAGACCGGCGCCATTGACCATGCAGCCGATGGAGCCGTCCAGCGGGATGTAGTTGAGGTCGTGCTCGCGGGCGCGCTCCTCGGAGGGGTCGCGCTGGTTCGGATCGCGCAGCTCGACCAGCGCCGCCTGCCGGTAGGCGGCGGAGTCGTCCAGGCTCAGCTTGGCATCCAGCGCCAGCAGCTCGCCGTCCCCGGTCTGCACCAGCGGGTTGATCTCCAGCAGCTGGGCATCCGTGCGGGTGAACAGGGCATGGGTGTTGGTCGCCAGCTGGGCCATCGCCTTCGCGGCCGCGCCCTCCAGCCCCAGGGCCGCGGCGATGCGCCGGCCGTGGAACGGCATGATCCCGGTCGCCGGGTGCACCGGCAGGGTCAGGATCGCCTCCGGGCGCTCGGCGGCCAGGGTCTCGATGTCCATGCCGCCCTCGGCGGAGACCACGAAGGTCAGGCACTCCCGCGAGCGATCGACCAGCAGGGCAAAGTAGAACTCGCGTGCGATGTCGGCCGCCGGTTCCAGCAGCACCCGCTCCACCGGCTGCCCCTCGGGCGCGTTCTGGTCAGTCACCAGACGCGTGCCGAGCATATCGGCCGCCGCATCCCGCGCGGCCTCGGCGTCCTCCACCAGGGTCACCCCGCCGGCCTTGCCGCGACCGCCGCTGTGCACCTGCGCCTTGACCAGCGCACGCCCCCCGCCCAGCTCGCGCCAGGCGTGCGCGGCAGCGTCCGCCGTGTCGACGACCCGGCCCTCGGGCACCGGGATCCCGGCGTCGCGAAACGCCGCCTTGGCCTGAAATTCGTGCAGATTCATGGCGGCGAGGATAGCGGCGCGCCACCGTGGCGACAACTGCCGGGGCCCGCAGCGGGCGGGTGGCCGGATCGGGTAGACTGCGCGGCTTCACGCATACCCGCGACGATGCCGCATGACCCTGGCCCTGTTCGATCTCGACAATACCCTGCTCGCCGGCGACAGCGATCACGCCTGGAACGAGACCCTGATCGCCCGCGGGGCGGTGGACCGCGAGTCCTTTGCCGCGGGGAATGATCGGTTCTACGAGCAGTACCTGGCCGGCACGCTGGACATCTTCGAGTTCTGCCGCTTCGCCTTCGCCCCGCTGGCGGAGCAGCCCCGCGAGCGGCTGGAGGCGTGGCGCGAGGCCTTCATGCAGGAGGTCATCGAGCCGATGATCGCACCGGCCGCCCACGCGCTGCTGCAGCGCCACCGCGAGGCCGGCGACGAGCTGGTGATCATCACGGCGACCAACCAGTTCGTCACCGCCCCGATCGCGCAGCGCCTGGGGGTACCGAATCTGCTGGCCACCATCGCCGAGGAACGCGACGGCCGCTTTACCGGCGAGGTCGCCGGCACGCCCTGCTTTCAGCATGGCAAGGTGGATCGTCTGCACGCCTTCCTCGCCGACCACCACGACGATCCCGACGCGGTGATGGCGCAGGCCTGTTTCTACAGCGACTCGCGCAACGACATCCCGCTGCTGGAACGGGTGGGCCGGCCGGTGGCCGTGGACCCGGACCCGACCCTGGACGCACACGCCCGGGAACAGGGGTGGGAACGCCTGACCCTGCGGGCCGGGGCGCAGCCGGTCGCACTGGACTGAGGCCGCCGCCCGCCCGGGCAGGCCGTCAGGCCGGGTTGAACACGCCGTCCAGCGCGGCCAGACGCTGGCCCGCCGGGGTCAGGGCGCGGCCGGCCTCGTTCATCGCCGCGCGCCAGCCGGCGATCAGCTCGGGCAGGGCCTCGACCACCTGACGGCGCCGCAGCCGCCCGGTGCCGGACATCGGCCACATCGGCCGGTAGTCGCAGTTGTCGGCCGCATCGCAGACCATCACGCCCCATTCGCACCGGGTCACGTCGTGCTCGTGTTCGCGCACCACGATGCGGTAGGCCCCTTCGGCGTTCATGTCCGCCATGCCCACCCCGGGCCCGACGTGCTCCACCTGCAGTTCGGCGGCGATCGCGTTCAGCTCCGCCTCCAGCGCCTGCAGGGCGTTGTCCGCCGCGGCGGTCAGCCCCGACTCTCCGCGCGCCACCGCCAGCAGCGGCTGCGCCTGTTCCACATCGAACTCCGTGCTCATGCTGCGTACACTCCCCTGCTGAAATGGCATGCCCCGGTCCGCGGGGCGCGCGAACCATAGCACGGGAGACCGCGAGATGACCCATCCCCCCATCGCCCTGACCATCGCCGGTTCGGACCCCGGGGGCGGCGCCGGCCTGCAGGCGGACCTGACGACCTTCACCCGGCTGGGGGTGCACGGGGCCACGGCGGTCACCGCCATCACCGTGCAGGACACCCGCAACGTGATCGACTTCAGCGTGCTGCCGGCCGCCCGGCTGCGCGCGCAGATCGAGGCCACGCTGGCGGACCTGGACGTCGGCGCGATCAAGATCGGCATGCTCGGCTCGGTGGAGAACGTGGAAACCGCCGCCGCGCTGCTGGGCGCGCACCCGCATATCCCGGCGGTGCTCGACCCGGTGATGGTCGCCGGCGGCGGGGGCGAACTGGCGACCGAGGCGGTGATCGACGCGACCCGCGAGATCCTGCTCCCGCGCGCCACCCTGATCACCCCCAACGGTCCGGAGGCGCACGCTCTGGCCGGGCATGACACCCCGGAGCGCCAGGGCCCGGCCCTGCGCGAACGCGGCGCGCGCAACGTGCTGATCACCGGTGGCCACGAGGGCGGCGAGGACGAGCCGATCCGCAACCGGCTGTTCCGCGAGGACGGCCACCAGCGGATGTTCGAACTGCCGCGCCACCCGGCCGGTTTCCACGGTTCCGGCTGCACCCTGGCCGCGGCCATCGCCGCCTTCCTCGCCCGCGGGCGCGACCTGGAACCGGCGGTGATCGAGGCACAGAACTTCATGAACCACGCGGTGCAGACCGGCTACGCCCCCGGACAGGGGCAGCACGTGCCCAACCGCCTGTGCCCGACCGGCCATGACTGAAGCCACGACCGAGCCGGTAGCCGAGCGCGCGCCCCTGCGCGGGCTGTATTTCGTCACGCCCGCCCCGCCGCCCGGGGCCGATCCGCTGGCGGCCCACACCGGCGCGGCCGCCGCCGCGCTGGCCGGCGGGGCCTGCTGCGTACAGCTGCGCGACAAATACCTGGAAGGGGAAGAACAGGAGACCGTGGCGCGGGCACTGGCCGGCCAGTGCCGGGAGTCCGGGGCCCTGTTCATCGTCAACGACGACGTGGAGCTCGCCGCGTGCGTCGGCGCCGACGGGGTGCACCTGGGGCGCGACGACCCCGACCCGGCCGGGGCCCGTGCCCGTCTGGGGGACGCGGCGGTGATCGGCGTGTCCTGCTACAACGAGCTGGCGCGCGCGCGGGCGGCGCAGGCGGCCGGGGCCGATTACGTCGCCTTCGGCTCGATGTTCCCGTCACCGACCAAGCCGGAGGCGGTGCGGGCCACCCCGGAACTGATCCGCCAGGCCCGACGCGAACTTACCGTGGCGATCTGCGCGATCGGCGGCATTACCGCGGACAACGCCGCGCAGGTGGTGGCCGCCGGCGCCGACATGGTCGCGGTGATCCAGGGCATCAGCGCCGCCCCCGACCCCGAGGCCGCCGCCCGCCGCATCGCCGCACTGTTCCGCACGACCTAGCGCCTCTTTGCACCGCCGCCGCCCCGTCGCTATGGTTGCGGGGTTGCACGGTCGGGGTCGCGGTCGCGGCCCCGACCCCGCTCCCAACTCCCATTGCAGACAGGACACCGCCATGCAGGAAACGCTTCGCCTCTTTGAAGCCGCCAAAAACCGGATCCCCGGCGGCGTGAACTCCCCGGTACGCGCCTTCAAGGGCGTCGGCGGGACCCCCATCTTCATGGACCGCGCCAACGGCGCCTACATGTGGGATGCCGACGGCAAGCGCTATATCGACTACATCGGCTCCTGGGGTCCGATGGTCGCCGGGCACGCCCACCCCGAGGTGATCGAGGCCGTGCGCGAGGCCTGCAACAACGGCCTGTCCTTCGGCTGCCCGACGCGGCTGGAAAGCGAGATGGCCGAGAAGATGTGCGAGCTGGTCCCGTCCATGGACATGGTGCGCATGACCAACTCGGGCTCCGAGGCGACCATGAGCGCGATCCGCCTGGCGCGCGGCTATACCGGCCGCGACCGCATCGTGAAGTTCGAGGGCAACTACCACGGCCACGGCGATTCCCTGCTGGTGAAGGCCGGCTCCGGCGCCCTGACCCTCGGCCAGCCGAGCTCGCCCGGCGTGCCGGCCGAACTGGCGGCGCTGACCAGCACGCTCAGCTACAACGACCCCGAGGGCGTGCGCGAGTTCTTCCGCGAGAAGGGCGAGGAGGTCGCCTGCATCATCGTCGAGCCGATCGCCGGGAACATGAACTGCATCCCGCCGGTGCCGGGCTTCCTCGAGACCCTGCGCGAGGTGTGCGACGAATACGGCACGGTGCTGATCTTCGACGAGGTGATGACCGGTTTCCGCGTGTCCGCGAATTGCGCCCAGGGCTATCTGGGCGTCACCCCGGACCTGACCACCCTGGGCAAGATCATCGGCGGCGGCATGCCGGTGGGCGCCTTCGGCGGCCGCCGCGAGATCATGGAGCAGCTGTCCCCGCTGGGGCCGATCTATCAGGCCGGTACCCTGTCCGGGAACCCGATCGCGATGACCGCCGGGATCCGCACCCTGGACATCCTCAGCCGCCCGGGCTTCCATCAGGACCTGGAGGAACGCACGCGCAAGGTCGTCGCGGGCTTCGAGGAGGCCGCGCGCGAGGCCGGCGTGGCCCTGACCACCAATCAGGTCCCGGGCATGTTCGGGCTGTTCTTCAGCGAGGAGAAGGTCACCGATTTCGCCGGCACCACCGCCAGCGACACCGCGGCCTTCGGGCGCTTCTTCCACGCGATGCTGGAAGAAGGGGTCTATCTCGCGCCCTCGGCCTTCGAGGCCGGTTTCATGTCCAGCGCGCACTCCGACGCGGACATCGAGGCCACCGTCGAGGCCGCACGCAAGTGCTTCAAGGCGCTGGACGCCTGAGCGTCACGCCCCGGCGGGTCGGCACCGATGCGCGGACCTGTCGCCCTGAGCGTGGCCGGGCTGGCCCTTCTGGCGCTGGCCTGGGTCGCGCTGAGCGGGGCCTTTCAGGGCCTGGCCAAAGACTTCGAGGGTCCGGGCAGCACCGAGGTGGAGATCCCGCGCGCCGGTGACTATCGCCTGTGGCTGTACACCCGGACCTACCTCGACGGGACCTTCCGCGAGTTCCCCGAGCAACTTCCGGACGGAACCCGGGTCGTCGCCCGGACGCCGGACGGGGACGAAGCCATCCGGCTGCAGTCATCGCGGGCCACCCTGACGTACACCTCCGGACAGACCGAACGGGTAGCCCTGGGACGCTTCCACTTCCCGGAACCGGGGACGTACACGATCCTCGCGGAAGGGATGGAAGACGCGCATGCCTTCACCCTCCGCGAGGTGCGCTTCCTCGAGCACGCCCGGCGTGCCGCCCTGTTCGGGATCCCCGGCGTGGTGATGTTCCTCGCGGGTATCGTCTGGGGCATCGTGGTCGCCACTTCCGGACGCCGCGACGAGGAACCCGGTTCGTGACGCCCGCTGACGCCCCCCGGCCATGCACCTGATCGACGCGCTGGCGGCCACGCCCGCCGGGCTGGCCGTGCTGTTCGTGGTCCTGGGCCTGATCACCGGCATCCCGGCCGGGCTGTTCGGGATCGGTGGCGGGCTGGTGCTGGTGCCGGTGTTCGTCGCGGTCTTCACCGTACTGGGCTTTCCCGAGGCGGGGCTGGTGCAGCTGGCGGTGGGCTCGTCACTGGGGGCGATCATCCCCACCGCGCTGCTGTCGGCGCGGGCCCACCACCGCCGTGGCGGGGTGGACGGCCAGGCCGTGCGCCGGCTGCTGCCGGGGATCATCGGCGGGGCCCTGCTGGGCGCCGGCCTGGCCACCCAGCTCGACAGCGACCACCTCGGGCGGATCTTCGGCGCCTTCGAGGTCGCGATCGGTCTCTGGATGCTGTTCAACGTTCAACCGCCCCGCAAGCCAGTCCCGCGCCGCGGCGTGTGGCTGGGCGGGGGCGGCCTGATCGGTGCGGTATCCGCACTGATCGGGATCGGCGGCGGCACCCTGACCACCCCCTTCCTGGTCAGCCAGGGGCTGGAACTGCGCCGCGCCATCGGTTCGGCCGCGGCCCTCGGGGTGCCCATCTCCATCGGCGCGACCCTGGTGTTTGCCCTGCCGCAATGGACCGCCGGCGAGCCGGCCACCCCGGAATGGAGCCTGGGGTATCTCTACCTGCCGGCCATTGCCGGGGTGGTCGCGGGTACCGCCATCAGCGTACGCGCCGGGGTCTGGCTGGCGCACCATCTGCCGGTCGCGGTGCTGCGCCGCGGCTTCGCCGGGGTGCTGATCCTCGCCGGCCTGCTGATGCTCCTGCGCTGACTCCGCCCCGAGGTGCAGGATACCCCCCTTGTGGGAGCGCAGCCCTCTGCGCGATGCGGCGCGGCAGCGCCGCCTCCCGCCCTGTGGATCCCCCGGACCGCGGGAAGCCTCCCCTCTGGCCGACCGGGGCTCAGCCGTTCGGCGAGGTGATGCCGGTGAGGATCGCGGTCACCCCCAGCACGGCAGCGATCAGCACGCCTTCAACCGCGATGCTGCGCCGCAGGCGCCGGGGTGCCGTGCTGTCACCCCGCGAGAATGCCGGCACCAGGCGCCACTTGTTCAGCGCGGCCAGCAGCAGGAGCAGCGCCACCAGCAGCACCTTGGCGAGCAGGAACTGTCCCCAGGCGGTAGTGAACAGGGGTGTCACGCCGCCCGCCAGCAGCACCGCCAGGACCGCGCCCGCAAGCACCAGCAGGCCCACCGCAAACAATGCGATACGCCCGAAACGGTCGAGGATGCGGGCGGCCGCCGGATCCGCGGCGGGTTGTCCCGCCAGGCGATAAAGCGGCCACAGGGATCCGATCCAGAACGCGGCCGCCAGCAGGTGCAGGATCAGCAGGCCGCCCAGCAGCACGCGCGGTTCGCCGGCCGTATGCCCGACCTGCACGAAGGCAAGCATCACCAGCAGGACGCCACCCAGGCTCAGGCCGTTCCCCACCCCCGGAAGCCGCCGGGCATCCAGCAGGATCGCCTGCACCAGCAGCAGGCCGCTCACGGCCAGCACCAGCCGGGTTCCCTGCGCCCCTTCGAACACCATGCCCAGCAGCGCCGGATCGAACGCGGCGGACACATTCCCGCCCCCGAGATACCCCGCCTGCAATGGCCACTTGACCAGGACCAGCGCAATCGCGACCCAGGCCGCGATCGCACCCGTACGGCTGGCCGCCCGCCGCTCCGGATCAGGCAGACCCGGAAACGCCAGGCGAAACAGCACCGCCCCGGCCGCCAGGAGGGCGCCGGCATGGAATCCGGCCGTCACCAGCATCAGGGCGACGGTCCAGGCATCCACACCGGCCAGTGCAGACAGCCAGGCCACCGCTCAGTCTTCCACGGTAAAGCGGAAGGTGTCGGACATCATGTGTCCGTCACGGGCCAGACCGCGCCAGCGGACTTCATAGCTGCCGGGCTCCATCGAGCCGGCCGGCCGCACGCGGTATTCCTCGGTCGGCTCATTGCCCGGCTGGTTCTCAAGGGAGACCCGACCCTGCGGGCCGGTCACGTCGAACTGGGTGATGCGCATCGCGCCATCGAAGTGGATCCCGATCTCCTCGGGGGTGCCCTGGACCGTGGAGCCATCATCGGGCACCTGCCCCATCTCGCCTTCGTGGGCCAGTAACGGGGTGGCAACAGCCAGAAGCAGGGCCGCAAGGCCGGACAGCAGGGTGTTGCGCGTGATCATCGTCATGATTCCATCCTTTTCGTTGTTCAGGTGCAGTCGTGTCGTGTCAGCGTCCGCCGGCCACAGGCCACCGGGGGACGCCTTGCAGCGTCCCCGGCCGCCCGCGCCGGTGGAAACTCAGTGGTTGTGGCCGCCGTGTCCTCCGTGGTCCCCGTGGCCTCCGTGACCGTGATGCCCGTGTGCATCGCGGCTGGGGGTCGGGAGCCCGTCGGAATCCGCATCCGCGACCTTGCCGCGACGTACCGGGCTGCCGAAGTCGGGGTCGTCGCTTACCTTGTGGGCCACCTCCCCGTCCGGGTGCCAGTACCAGCCCGGGTCACGGAAGTCCCCGGGCTCGAGGTCGTCGCGAACCTTGATCAGGGTGAACATGCCGCCCATGCCAATGTTGCCGAACGGCCCGTGGCCCATGCCCATCGCCAGGGTGTTTTCCGGGCCCGGCATGTGGCCACCGTCGGTGTGGTCCTGGTGATCCGCCATGCCGTGCTCGCCCATGGCCATGTAGCCCGGCAGGATGCTGCGGATCTCTTCCTCGATCCCGGACTGATCGACCCCCAGCGGGTTGGCGATGCCGTGCCCCATCGGGTTCATGGTGTGGTGGGTCATGTGGCAGTGGAACGCCCAGTCACCCGGGGGTGCGATGAACTCGATATCGCGGGTCTGGCCGACCGCGACGATCTCGGTGGTCTCCTTGCGCCACTGCTCGCGCGGCCAGCGCCCGCCATCGGAACCGGTGACCTCGAACGACACCCCGTGCACATGCATCGGGTGGTTCCACATCGACAGGTTGCCCATGCGGATGCGCACCCGCTCGCCGGTCTTCGCCACCAGCGAGTCGATGGCAGGGAACACCTTCGAATTCATCGACCACAGGTCGAAATCGACCATGATCGACGGGTCCGGCGTGCGCGTGCCCGGGTGCAGGCCCCAGTTGTGCAGCAGGATCGCGTAGTCGCGGTCCACCGGCTCGATCTCGCCGTCCTTCGGGTGGATGATGAACATCCCCATCATGCCCATCGCCATCTGCACCATCTCGTCGGCATGCGGGTGGTACATGTGCGTGCCGTGCTGGTTCAGCTCGAACTCGTAGACGAAGGTCTCCCCTGGGTGGATCGGCGGCTGGGTCACACCCTTCACCCCGTCCATGCCCGAAGGCAGATGGATGCCGTGCCAGTGCACCGAGGTGTATTCCGGCAGGCGGTTGGTCACGTAGATGCGAACCTTGTCGCCCTCCACCGCCTCGATGGTCGGCCCCGGGGTGGTGCCGTTATAGCCCCAGCACTTGGCCACCGAACCGGGCGCGAACTCGTGCTCGATCTCCTCGGCGACCAGGTGGAACTCCTTCACCCCGTTGTTCATCTCGTACGGCAGGGTCCAGCCGTTCGGCGTGTGCACCGGCATGTAGCCCTGTTCGGTGCGCTCGCCGGGCGTGGCGTCGCCCTCGTTGTGGTGCTCGTGACCCGTTTCGGCCATCACCCGGGTCAGGGTGGTTGCCGGCAGCATTGCCGCGCCGGCGGCCAGCAGGAAATTACGCCGTTTCATCAGTGATGCCCTCCGTGACCGTTGTCGCCGTGGTCACCGTGATCGCCATGGTCGTGATCCTCGTGATCTCCGTGATCTCCGTGATCTCCGTGATCTCCGTGGTCCCCGTGGTCCCCGTGGTCCCCGTGGTCCCCGTGGTCCCCGTGGTCACCGTGGTCCCCGTGGTCCCCGTGGTCCCCGTGGTCCCCGTGGTCACCGTGGTCACCGTGGTCACCGTGGTCGCGGTCCATCGCGGACGGATCATGTTCGAGACCGTCGGTTTCAAGGTACCCCTCGTCACCCGGCGCCCCGCCCGGCAGTTCACCGGCCACGGTAAAGGTCAGATCCACCCGGGCCCGCCA